>JANMFA010000336.1:0-2246 GCA_031377545.1 Hyphomicrobiales bacterium
CGGATCCTGAAAGATCATCGCGACCCTGCCGCCACGCACCCGCTCCAACGAATGTGCTGGCGCTGACAGAAGATCGAGATTGCCATCCGGTCCGCTCAAAATAGCACGGCCCGCGATCTTTGCCTTCGATGGCAGCAAGCCGAGCGCGGCGAGCCAGGTTACAGACTTGCCGGAACCCGACTCGCCGACGAGACCTACCGCTTCACCGTGCGCGACCGCGAGATCAATGCCGCGGAGCGCTGGAACGCCGTCGAATGCCACCTGAAGGCCGCTGATCGTGACCAGCGGCCTTGCTGTCGTTTCCACACGCTCACGCATAGTTGCCGGGCCTGAAGTCCATGGCGAAGGCAGGCGAGGCCTTCCACGCGATCGCTTTCGGCTTGGCGGTGAAGGTCGCGTTCTGATGAAGCACCGTGTAGGCTGGGTCTTCGCGCTCGCAGATCTCCAGCATGCGGCGGAAGGCCAGCTTCCGTTTGGCCCGGTCGGTCGAGGTCTCCAGCACTTCCGCGAGTTGGTTGACCTCGGCGTTCGTCCATTCACCAATTTGCTGCTGCTGACCGTTGGGTCCGTGCTGGTTGACAATAGACGAGACGGGATCGTTGAAGGGTGCGGAGTTGGACCAGTCGCGCACAGCACGTTCGGGTCCGCGAGCCATGATCTGCGTCCAGTTCTCGACGCCGTTGATCTGCACATTAAGGCCCGCCGCCTTCCACATCTCGACCAGCACCTGCGCCGTTCCGTTCTGGTTGGTGTAGTAGTTGTTGAGGAGACGATAGGGGATCGGATCGCCCTTGTATCCGGCCTCGCGCAGCAGGTTGCGCGCCAATGCCGGGTCGTATTTCGGGACTTCCCAGTCTGCGTGGAACATGTCGCCGTAATACTCCCACTGCAGGCCCCTCGGAACGCGGGTGCGTCCGGCCCAGAGTGAGTCGACGATGGCCTGCCTGTCGATGGCGTGGGTGAAAGCGCGGCGCACCAACGGGTTTTGCAGCTGTGCGTGGTTCTTGTCGAAGACTGTCAGACGGTGATTGAGGATCGTGCCACCCTGGACTTCGAAAGCAGTATTCCTTTCGATCTGCGTGATCTGGTCCGGGGGGATATCGCAGGCAAACTGATACTGTCCGGTCAGAAGGCCGGCGATGCGGCTGGGAACTTCCGGCACTTCGACAAAACGGATTATCTTGATGGGTGGACGGCCGCCCCAGTACTCGTCATGTGCCTCGTAGACCAGCTGATTGTCCGGACGGAACTCGACCACTTTGTAGGGCCCAGTCGCGATCGGCTTGCGCGCCCAGTCCAGATAGCTAGCCGCTTCCTCCCAGCCCCGCCGGCTCAAGATATCCGAGCCGTAGCGCGCCAACCGGCCTTCCAGCGTCACATCAGGCGTCGCATTGTAAAAGCGCACGGTGTAGCGGTCGACGGCTTCGACGCGCAGCAGATCCGGCCAGCTGCGGCGGGCGACGGCCGGGATTTCCGGCGGTAGCTCCTTGCCCGGCCGCGGCGTCGGGATCGTCTCGAAGGCCTTGAGCGTCGAGCGGTTCTTGGCCTCGGTATTGGCGAACATGCGCTCGCGGGAAAAGCTGAAGACCACGTCATCCGCTGTCATTTCGTCGCCGTTGTGGAACTTCACACCCTGACGCAGCTTCAGCTCAACGGTCTGATCGTCGATCCGCTTCCACTCGGTTGCAAGCCCTGGCTGACTTTCCAGCTGGCCGCGCCAGTTGCGGCCGATCAGTGGTTCCCACAAATGCGTGTAGAAGATCCGCTCGCCGACGTTCGATTGCTCGCGCAGCGTGTCCAGCGTGTTCGAGTTTGAAATCTTCTGCACCGCGATGGTGATCGATGGGCGTGTGTCGGCCTGCGCGATAGCGAAACGGGGCAACGCAGACAGCGCGGTCGCCGCGCCACCTGCAATGATCGCCTGACGACGTGAGATTCTGCTCATGGAAGCCTCCTGGGTATGTGATGAATGACGCGGCCACGGCCTGTCCGGCTTCTCGGCTGCGGCTAATCTAGGAGGCGTTCTTTTCAGTCATGTGACAGTCAGGTGCTTTTGCATGCGATGGCTTGCGCATGGACGTCACCCACCCGCCGACGCACCCCGTCAGCGTCATGCGCCTGTCACAGAGATTGGGTGCTGGGGAGACGAGACAACAGGATCTGAATCGGAGCGCAAAGATGACGTCGTCAAAACTTCCCGTTCTCGGCGTGGCGTTGCCACTCGCCGGTCTGCGCCAGCATCGGGA
>JANMFA010000354.1:0-2127 GCA_031377545.1 Hyphomicrobiales bacterium
GAATCACTGGCGGCGGAATGCCTGGTGATCGGTTCGGCGACACCGCCCGTGAAGGAGGTGCTGCGCCACGGTGAGAATGGGTTGCTGGTGGATTTCTTCGATGTTGAAGGCTGGGTGCGCAGCATTTCGGATGGTCTGGCCGATCCCGCACGGTTTGCACCCCTTCGCAAGCAGGCCCGCAAAGGCATTCTTGCGGCCTATGATCTCAAGACGCTGTGTCTGCCGCGCCAGATCCGGCTGATCGAGGCGTTGGCCCAGCGCCAACCGGCGGATGCGCTGCGCCTGATCTGACCGGGCTCACTGATCCCGAAAGCGGTGCACCGGGACACCGGCCACGCCGAGATCACCGACGAGCAGGCCGCCCGATTGCGGATGGCGGGTCAGATCGGTCTGCCCGCCAAGCGAGCGGAGGCTGGTGACGAACACCGTCCGCAGGTCCGGACCGCCGAAACAGGGCATGGTGGGATGTGGCATTGGCAGCGCGACGCGGTGTGCGAGTTGCCCCGCCATGTTCCAGCGGTTGAGATGCCCTGCGGAAACCCCGGCCGACCAGTAGAAGCCCTCGACATCAAAGGCGCCGCCGTCCGGACGGCCGACCTCGTTGGTCGGACGGGCAATTCTCCGCCGATTGCCGATGGTGCCCGTCGCCGGATCAAAATCCCAGGCATCGATGGCTGGGACACTCGAATCGGTCTGGATCATAGTCCTGCCATCAGCGGACCAGGCGAGACCGTTCGAGACGATGATGTCGCCGAATTGCCGGACCGCTCCCGCCATCGTCACCCGGTAGAGCGCGCCGGTTGCCCGCCGCGGACTGCGCTCATCCATCGATCCCACCCAGAACGCGCCGTCCGGCCCGACCTTGCCGTCATTCAGACGGTTCATGACGATCTCGGGCTCGATGCTGGCGATGCAGGTGAACGCGTCGGTTCCGGGCTCATGCAGGAACACGCCGTCCTCGAAGCCCAGCACAAGGCGTCCGCTTTCGCACAGCCCAAGCGAACCCAGCCTCCGCGGCATCGCAAAGGTGCTGAGCGCCTGGCCTGGCCAGTCGAGGCGGTGGAGAATCCTGCTCTGGATATCGGTCCACCACAGGCACTGGCGGCGGTCATCCCAGGTGGGGCCCTCGCCGACCAGGTTCCGGCAGTCCAGCAGAAGCTTGAATGGGTTCACTGTGCCTGAATCCTTCCAGAATCTCTCGGACGTGCGTGCAAAAGGCAGCCACGCACGCTCCTTTGTGATGGCATGATTGCCATTTGCCATTGTTTCGCCGAAGACTACAGCCGAAAGTCCTGAACGCTCGGGAGAAAGCACGGCATGCGCCTTTCATTCCTGGCCATACTCACGGTTGTGCTGGGTCTCATCGGGCTCAGCGCGCTGGGCTATTACATCGCGACACTACCGACGACATTGAGGGTGGCGGTTGGTCCGGTGTCCAACGAGAATGTCCGCATCATTTCGGCCGCCGTCCAGACATTGCAGCGTGAGCGGGAAGCCTTCCGCCTGCGGCTGGTCATCACCGAAGGGTCGGCCCAGAGCTCTGCAGCGCTTGACGCCGGAAAGGTCGACCTTGCCGTCGTGCGGACCGACAGTGCCTTTCCCCGCAATGGCGCGACCGTGGCGATCATGCACACGAACCATGCCATCCTTGTAGCTCCCGGCGGCAACGGCATTGTTCAACTGGTCGACCTGAAGGGCAAGAAAGTGGCGCTCGCCCGCGAGAACGCACCCAATTCCCGCCTCTTCAGGCTGCTGGCTGCTCAGGCCGGTCTGCAGGAGACTGACGTCATCATTGAGCCGATCCGCTATCAGGATCTGCGCGCGGCGCTGGATCAGGGGAAGATCCATGCCGTGTTCTCGGTCGGGCCAACCTCCGGCCGCCTGCTCTTCGAGGTGGTCAACCTTGTGACCGAAGCTGGCAAGGGCAGCGTTACTTTCGTGCCCATTCCTGAAACGAGCGCCATCGAGCAGCGCGATCCGCTGATCGAGGCGGATACGCTGGTGCGCGGGCTGTTTGGCGGGCCGACACCACGGCCCGAACAGGACACCCCGACCGTGACGGTGACGCATCAGCTGCTCGCCTCGAAATCCCTCTCCGATGCAACGGTTTCCGATTTCACCCGCGTG
>JANMFA010000366.1:0-8157 GCA_031377545.1 Hyphomicrobiales bacterium
GCTGGTCGATCACCCCGGCATTGAGGTGATCATCGAGGCGACAGGCGATCCGGGCGCAGGCATCCGCTTCGCGCTGAGGGCTATCGCCAATGGCAAGCACATCTTGATGGTGAACGTGGAAGCGGATGCCGTCGCCGGGCCACTCCTGAACAAGCGGGCGAAACAGGCAGGCGTCGTTTATTCGCTGGCCTGGGGCGACCAGCCGGCGCTGATCGCCGAGCATGTGGACTGGGCACGCGCCACCGGCTTCAAGGTTGTCTGCGCCGGCAAGGGCACGCGCTACATGCCGGCCTATCACCAGTCGACGCCGGAGACGGTCTGGGACATCCTCGACAAGTACATGAAAATCCGTGACCGCCAGTCGATCAATCCGAAGATGTTCAACTCTTTCGTGGATGGCACCAAATCCGGCATCGAGATGACAGCGGTGTGCAATGCCACCGGACTTGAAAGCCAGACGGATGGCCTCTCCTTCCCCCCAGCCACGCGCTTCGAACATGCCGAGATCTGCAAGCCGAAGGCGGATGGTGGTGTGCTGGAACGCAAAGGCGTCACCGAGGTCACCTCCTCCGTCTATCGTGATGGCACAGACGTCCAGCACAGCCTCGTCATGGGCACCTATGTCGTGATCGAGAGCGACAGTGCCTATACTGAGGAATGCTTCCGCGAATACTCGATGCTGCCCGACGCCAGCGGCAAATATGCGGCGCTCTACCGCCCAACCCATATGATCGGCCTGGAGCTTGGCCTCTCCGTCGCCTCGGCTGCGCTGAGGAAGGAACCCACCGGCGCGCCGGTGTGCTTCAACTCCGACGTGGTCGCCACCGCCAAGCGCAACCTGAAGGCCGGCGAGATGCTTGATGGTGAAGGTGGCTTTTGCGTCTGGGGCAAGCAGACACCCGCAAAGACCTCTCTCAAGGAGGGATATTTGCCGCTCGGTCTCGCCCATAAGGTGAAGCTGAACAGGGACATCGCGACGGGTGCGCGCCTCAAATGGAGTGATGTGGATTATGATCCCAAGGACGCGGCTGTGATGTTCCGTCGCGAGATGGAGACCGAATTCAGGAGCTGACTGCCGGAAGCGCTGACCAAAGGGTCCAGACCCGGCGCAAGACCGGGCCAAGGCCAACAACGCGGCGGCAGGTGCACCCGTCGCCGCGACAGGCAGTACCGACGCGGTGACTGTCCACGCGCGCCCGGGCGACCGGCTCGGCCATATCGTCAGGGTGACACGGCAGCAATGCGGGCTGAGGCGCGCGGTCTTTTCGGGGGGTGACACCTCTTGCAACGCCATGCTCGCGATCGGCGCGGAAGCATTGGAGCCCGTCGCGTCACTGGCCTCTGGCGTCCCGCTGCTGCGAATCCGCTCCGGCGATGACGCCATCGACGCCATGGAGGTCGCGCTGAAGGGCGGGCAGATGGGAGATGCGAATCTCCTCCTCCGCGCTGCTCGGGGATCAGCGGCGTAAACGGGTGGACTGAATGGCGGGATGGGTCATGCTATTGGCCCAGTGCCAGCCGCGGGATGAAGGTCGTGATCCAGGGCACATATGTGATCAGAAGCAGAGTCGCGAAAAGCGGGATATAGAACGGCAACATCTCCCGCAAAACCTCCTTCATCTGCACCTTGGCGATATCCGCGACAAGAAAAAGGGCAAGGCCCATGGGCGGAGTCAGCAGGCCAATCATCAGATTGAAGACGACGACCATGCCGAGATGGACGGGATCGACCCCCGCCGCCATCAAAGGCTTTGCGATGATCGGCGCGATGACGAGGATCGCGGTTGTCGAGTCGAGGAACATGCCGACGATCAGCAGCAGGATGTTGACCAGCAGCAGCAGCACATATGGATCGCGCGAAATCGAAAGCATCAATGACGTCAGTTGCTGTGGCACCATCTCTACAGAGAGAATCCAACCGAAGAGCGCCGCAACGGCGACGATCATCAGAATGGCTGAGGATGCGAGGATGGTTTCCCGCGCAGCCTGGTAGAGCCCGCCCCATGTGAGCTCACGATAGAAAAAGGCACTGATCAGGAGCGTATAGACCACGGTGACGGAGGCAATCTCCGTCGGTGTAAAGAAGCCAGCCAGCATGCCGGCGATCAGGATGACGGGGGCGGCCATGGCGGGTAGCGCTGGTTTCGCGTCCCTCCACAGTTCGCCGAAGGTGGGCCAGCGCGCGGCGCGCGGATAGTTCCGACGCTTGGCAAGAAACGCCGTCATCAGCATGAGGGCCGCCACGCACAGCAAGCCCGGCAGGATGCCGCCAAGCAGAAGCTGGATCACGGAAACGCCCGTCACCGTTCCGTAGATGATCAGAGGAATTGATGGCGGGAAGATGGGCCCCACGATGGCAGACGAGGAGGTTACAGCCGCCGCAAACGCCGGCTTGTAGCCCTTGTCACGCATGGCATCGATCTCGATGCGCCCGATGCCGCCGATGTCGGCCAATGCCGAGCCGGACATGCCGGCGAACACGAGCGAGCCGAAGATGTTGACCTGCGCCAGTCCTCCCGGCAGCCGCCCCACCGCCGTGTCGGCAAATTGGTAGATGTATCGCGAAATGCCAGCCGCGTTCATCAGCGAACCGACAAAAATGAACACCGGAACGGCAACAAGTGGAAAGGAATCGAGTGCATACAGCGTGCGCTGCGCGACGAGGTCCAGGGGCAGACCGTTCACGCCAAGGTAGAACAGGCATGGAATGGCAATCGCCAGAACAACGGGAAATCCACAGATGAAGAGTGCGAGAAACGCGAGGATGACGAGGAATCCGACCAATTGCAGCGCCTTTAGGTGAGTGTTGTGTGCTTCTCGTCGGATCGCCCGCGCAACCACATTCCACGAATTTGCGCGACGGTCGCAACCACAAGCAGCGCCATGCCGAGCGCCAGCGGTGCCATGAACAGCCAGAACGGCATCTCAAGTGTCGCCGTCTGGTTGTTGAGGTTGTTGAGCGTCGTGACGACCGCCGCGCACGCGATGTAGGCGAAAACGAGGATCCCTGCGGCCTCGATCAGCAGCTGAAGCGGATAGCGGATGCGCTCCGGCAGCATCGCCTGGAACTCCTCCATGCGGATCTGCCCGCCTTCGACCG
This sequence comes from Hyphomicrobiales bacterium, assembly GCA_031377545.1. Classification (GTDB taxonomy): domain Bacteria; phylum Pseudomonadota; class Alphaproteobacteria; order Rhizobiales; family Beijerinckiaceae; genus JADCCX01. Next base: position 3,101 of record JANMFA010000366.1, read on the forward strand.
TGACCAGCGCTCCCGCCATGAATGTCAGACAGATCAGGAAATAGCGCGTCAGCTCTTCCGCACCTGCCATGGGAACGTTGAAAACGCCGCGCAGGATGATCTGCGCGAAGGGCATGGCGATGAGCGCAAACAGCAGCCCACAGCACAGCGCGCGAAGCGTGAATGTCAGGACGCGCATAGACTGCGCCGTTGCGGTGGGAAAGGCGCGGCGACCGCGCCGCGCCCTGTTGAGCGATGGCCGCTCACTGAACGGCCTGGATCTGGCCAATGAGGTCCTTCCATTCCGGGAAGTCCTTGCCGATCTGGGCAAGAACGGCAGTGCGGAAAGCCTCGACGTCCAGCCCGTCCTTCGCCTCGACAAAAGTCATGCCTTTTTCCTCCAGGTCCTTGCGGTACTTCGCCGCCGTGTCGCTGTCCCACTTCAGCGTCTGCTGGCCGACCTCGAACATGGTGTCCTCGATGATCTTGCGGTCGGCAGTCGGCACGCCCTGCCAGATGCGCTCATTGACGAAGACCGAGAGCACCGACTGCATATGGCCGGTCAGCATGACGAACTTCTGCACCTCGTGAAGCTTGAGATTGAAGATGTTGGGCAAAGGGTTCTCCTGGCCAACGACAAGACCTGTCGCCAGAGCAGTCGCCAGCTCCGAAACCTCCACGGGTGTCGCCACCGCACCCATGCCGGTCAGCATCGAGGACCAGAGCTTCACCGGCACGCCGCGGTACTTCTTGCCCGCCATGTCCCTCGGCGAAAGCACCTTTTCCTTTGAGGTCAGATGCCGTGTGCCCTGGAAGAACGAGCCGACGATGCGCATGCCGCCGACCTTGACGAGTTCGGCGTTGATTGCCTGCAGCGCGGGCGAGTTGCGCGAGTCGGTGGCACGCAGCGAGTGCCCCGCGTCGCGATAGACGAAAGGCGTGTTGAACACAGCGGTGTTCGACAGGATCTTGCCGAGCGAGGCGAAGTCGTGGTGACCCATGGCGATAGCGCCGGACTTGATGCCATCAACCATTTCGCCAACGCCGCCAAGCTGCGAATTGGCGAAGACCTGGATTTCGACCCTTCCCGCCGTCCGCTCTTTCACAAGCTTTGCGACCTCCTCGGCGTACAGAGTCTGCGGTGCATTGGCGACACCGACATGGGCGTAGCGCAGGCGCACCTGCTGCGCGTTCGCGGGTCTGGATATGATCGATGCGGCTGTGACGGCCGCGCCGGTCAGGAATTGCTTGCGAGTGATCATTGTCTTCTCCTCCCTATTGGCCGTGTCGGCCTTTTGATTGATTGTTGTCGCCGCGATCGTAGATCTTCACGACCGCTGACGTATCAAGTTCAGCATGGCCGAGATGGACCGCGAGCCTGAAGAGCTGAAGGGCCTCCGACATCATCGGTGTCGCCGTCTTGCTTTCGCCGGCCATGACTGAAACCATCTCCAGATCCTTGAGCATCTGCCGCGCGTAACCCTGCGGGCGGAAATCGCGTGCCGCCATGCGCGGGTAAAGCCGCTGCAACAGCGTGCCGTCGGCATGGCCTCCGGCCAGGCATTCCGGGATTCGCTCGGCCGCGATGCCAGCGCCTTCCGCCAGCATCAGCGCTTCCGCCAGAACAGCGTTGGTACAGCCGACGATGAGCTGGTTGATCATCTTGGCGGCAAGACCCGCACCCGGTCCGCCCATCACGGTCCAGCGCTGTGAAACATCCGCCAGCAGCGGCTCGGCTTTCGTGATATCCTCCGGGCGGCCGCCAACCATCACCGTGAGCATACCGGTTGCTGACGCCGGCGGCCCTCCGGAGACCGGCGCATCGACCCAACCACAACTTGACTCTTCCCGAAGGCGCTCGGCGAAGGCCTTGCCTTTGGCGACGGAAATTGTCGAAAAATCCACCAGCGTCTGACCGGCCCGCATGGCTGCCGCGACACCACCCGCTCCAAACATCACGCTCTCGACCGCCTCGATCGTCGGCAGATTCAGCACCACGATATCGGCGTCACGAACGGCATCTGCCGGTGTCGCGCCGGCGCGGGCTCCTGCGTCAACTGCCTCCCCGATGCGATGCGGTGCGATATCGAAGGCGGTCATCGCATATCCCTTGGGAGCGAGATGCCGAACCATTGGCAGGCCCATGAGTCCGACGCCAATGTAACCGAGGCTAGGCTTGGGCATGGTTGCCTCCGATGGCGTAGATTCGTCTCGCGTTGCTGGCGAAAAGCGCCTCCTTTTCGGTGGCGCTGAAATCAGCCACGATGCTTTCGAAGCCACCAAAAATCGTTTCGAACGTCGCGCAGAGCGAGTCGACTGGGAAGTTCGATGCGAACATGCAGCGCCCGACACCGAATAGATCGATGACCGTCAGCACGATGTTGCGGTTGGCGGCAACAGTCCATCGCTGGCCCGCCTGGCCAATGCCAGAGATCTTGACCGACACATTCGGTGCGCCGGAGAGTTCCGTCATTGCCTCGCGCCAGCCGGCAATCCCTTCCGGTGAACGGTCAGAAGGCAGCCCGGCATGATTGAGGACGATAACGGTCGATGGAAAGTCGTCGGCCAGCCGCCGCGCCTCGCCGAGATGCCACCAGGGCGTCTGCAGATCGAAATGCAGCCCAAGCGGTTCCAGCCTGCGGACACCATCGCGGAACGCCGCATCCGTCATTCCCCCCGGTTGGCTGTCACGCGGGTTCTGGTTTGCACGCGGCTTGTGGCGGACGGAGCGCACGAAACCCCGTGCCGCATGACGCTCCAGAACAGCGGCGCAACACGGTCGGTCGAGCCAGGCCTGCGCCACCGCGACCGATGGCAGGCCCGAAGTGTGGCGAAGCTCGTCCACATAGTCCATCTCCCCGTCGGCATCATTCGGATCCCATTCCGTCTCGACGTAAACACTCGCGTCGATCACCCATGGCAATGCGTCGGCGCGGTAGTGTGTTGCCAGATATGGTCGCCGGATGGCGGAATAATCACCGTAGCGAAAGGGTATCATCGGTTCGTTGCGCAGCCAGGGATGATTGTTCCGCACGGGGTCCCAAAGGTGATGATGGGCGTCAACAATCCTTCGCCTTGTGACGCCTGCCTCCGACCTTTTGCTCGCTGCACCCATGTCAGGAAACGCCGCTCCCCGTTTCTCAGAAAGACACTGTAGCTGCGAATTCAGCCTTCGCAAGTATGCTGCATACAGAATAACGACTAGATTGAATCGCGGACTCGGTCGATGGTTTTGTCGAGGTGGCGGCCAAGGACCTCTGCCAGAGCCTCGCCGTCGCGGCGCTTGAGCGCAACGATCATCTCTTCGTGTTCTGCCACCGCCGCCGCCCATCGGTCTGGCGTCTCATTCCCGACGAAGCGGATGCGTTTGATCCGGGCCTGCAGCTGCCCATGCGTCTCAGCCAGCACGCTGTTGCCCGCGCCCTTCACGATGGCGCTGTGAATGCTCTGGTTGAACTTGAAGTATTGTAGGCGATTGCGCGCCACATAGAGGCGCATCATCTCGTCGTGAAGCGCAACGATGGCTGCGATCTCGGCATCCGGACCTGCTGCACAGAGCCGGCGCGCCGCGGTTTGCTCAAGCGCTTTCAGCACCTCGAGAATCTCGCGAATGTTCGCCTCCGAGAAGCGGCGGACGATGGCGCCGCGCGCCGGTACGATCTCGACCAGCCCCTCGCTGGCCAGCGTCTTGATCGCTTCGCGCAGCGGTGTGCGCGAGACGCCCAGCGCCGCGCCGACCTGCCCCTCATTGATGCGCGCGCCGGGAGCCAACGTCCCTTCTATGATCATGTCACGGAGCTGGTTCAGCACTGCGTCATGGAGGGTCACGCGGGTGATACGCGTAACGCCTGCCTCGCTGAAGGCAGAAGCGCTGTCATCAAGCGTGCGGATCGCCTCGGTCATCAGAATTCCTTTCCCTTTCCAGACGCTCCGTTGAGCCCGCCCTCGATCACATAGATGCGCGCCGGAGCGCCATCTGCGCCCGGAATCTTCAACGGAGCCGCGGAGAAGAACACACGCCGCGCTTCAATCGCTGACGTGTTCACGAGATACTCAATCAGCGTGATTCCCTGCCTCAGACAGATATCATGTGTCACGTGCTGATCGAAGGGAACAATCCCCCCATCGAGCAGCAGCCTGATCGGATAGTCTTGTGGAAAATCGAAGGCGATGGCCGAGGGTTTCCGATCCGCCAGCCACTGCGCCGCCGCCCGGTTGAGCCAGGGCGCGTCCAGCCAGAATGCGCGTGTGTTATAGTCGCGTTTGCTGTCCCAGCCCGTTGCGAGCAGCAGGATCTCGCCCTCCGGTCCGCCGGCATCGGCCTTCGCCAGCCTCTCGGGGCCAATCTCCTCCTTTGGAACAACGTCCCGCAGGTCCAGCACCCGTGCCGCACCCACGACACGGGCCAGATCGGTGGCCTCGATTGTCGGCGCACCAGCCATGATATGGGCTTGCGCGTCGACATGAGAGAAGCCGTGGCAGGTCGAATGCAGGCGGGTGACCCGGAACTGGTCCCCCGCCGCGATGTCGCCCTTCACCGGCGTCTCGGTCGGCCAGCGGAAATGCGGGCCGATGGGCATCGAGAGGTCGATGATCCGCATCGCCTCACGCCACCTTGAGGATTGTGTCGAGCACATCCGCGCCGAACTTCTCGACGAACTCCTTGCGGACCTGTTCAGTGACAATCCTGGAGAAGGAATCCCGGTCCGGGTTTTCGACGGCCACCATGCCGTTCTTCTTCAGCGTGTCGAGCGACGACGCTTCGGCGTCCTCGTTCATCTTGCGCTGGGCCGCAGACATCTCGGTGGCGGTCACCGTCAAAGCGGTCTGGATGTCGGGCGAGAGCGCCGCAAACTTGTCGCGGTTCATCACCAGCGGCGCGCTGGTGAAGGCGTGGCGCGTCAGCGAAACGTGCTTCTGTACCTCGAAGAGTTTGGCATTCAGGATCAGCGTGACCGGATTCTCCTGCCCGTCGACGGTCTTCTGCTCCAGTGCGTTGAAGAGTTCTGTGAAGGGCATCGGCGTTGGCACCGCGCCAAGCAGCTGGAAGGCCTTCACATGGGCCGGGTTCGGCGTCG
>JANMFA010000377.1:0-6079 GCA_031377545.1 Hyphomicrobiales bacterium
ATCCGGCGGAACAGGCGAAGTTCTTCCAGATGGTTCACAGCCGGGCGCTGCGGGGTGGTTAAAACCCTCGTAGCAGCTGCAATGCCGGGCTGTTGCTGGATGGCTCAGGGGTGGGAGCCAGTTCGACGTACCGATTTAGGCACCTTGTTGACGGCAGTTCTCCTGAAATCTATGTTTTAGCTGAAATTTTTTGATTGCCGGGACTGGCTAGGCCTGTCTCGAACCATCATCGGCGGTTTTGCGAACAGTCATGCAATACCATGCTGCACATTCATCGACGGATCGCGGCTTTTGCTGCGGCATGCGGTGGGCCATTCTGGCGTGTTTCGTCGCTGTCGGTCAGTTGCTGACACTCAATGGATTGCATGCACAGTCGACGGCCAGACGGGGCAGTCTGGCAATTTTTGCGGATGAAACGTGGTCGCCAGCAAGAACTGATCGATCCCTTCACGAGAGACTGACGGCGGCGCTGGGGGAAAAGCTGAAAGCCAGGGGGCTACTGCTTGTAGCGCTGCCCTCCCCGGGACCTGATCTGGCGAGCGGGACCGACATCGAACAGACGTTGGTACAGCGCGCCCGACTGGAACTTCAGCCTCCCGACTTTGTACTCGTCTATCGCCTGGGCATTTCCACGCGGTCCTCGCCCAATGCTGCGATACGGTTTGTCGATGCTGCCGTGTCCTTCCGCGTGCTCAGCGTGCGGACGGCACAACTCGTTCGAGGCGAAAGGTTGCCGGTGGTGCAATTGGCAACCGTGCCGACAGCCTGTGATGGTTCCTGCCTGCGGGAAGCTGCAGTAACCCAAATGCCGGTGCTCGCGACAGAGGTTGATCAGCGGATTGGTGCGCAATTGATTGCTTTCGCGGGTGTCCCGGCTTTCCCGGTGGCACCCGTGGCATCGTCGGCTTCGCCCCCATCATCACCGCCGCCTATGGCAGGTGGAGTTCGTCCTACACCACGTCCCTCGACTCCGGTGGTGATCGCCAGCCAGCCACCGCCGCAGCCTCTCCCGTCAACACCGCCGCCGACGCCCATTTCCTCGACCAGCCCACCCCCTACCCTCCAGGGCATGCCGGACTATCCCTGGCCACCGCCGCAGGCCTCAGCCTGGCATGTCATTCCCCGCGATCTAATTGCACGGCAGGGGCAGACAGTCCCCACCATGCGCGTCGTGTCCGAAAAGCTCGTGCGCGCCCTTGAGGCGTCGGGCTATGTCCAGAAAAGCTTCTTCAAGGCCCCGTCCGGCTTCGCAGTGATCACACAGATGGAGCGCATGAATGCGGACGGGCGGCCTGGCGATAATCCGCGCTGGTTCAATGTTCTGGGCAGCGATCTGGGGTTTTCGCTCGCCCGCTATGTTGGACGCCTGCTTCACGCCGACCCGGGACAGTTCCGGCTGATCGTCTTCATTGCCACGGATCAGCCATTCTCCAACACCGGAGCTGAAATCAGCAGCGCTCAGGCGCAAGGCCTTCTCGACCGGGGAGCGCTGGTGCTCGATTCTCTGGCCGGAAACACGGTGTTTTCGGAAAACCATCAGCTGATTGCCCTGATCTACGAGTTCCGAAAACGAACAGGCAAGGAAGCGGAGTTCATAAAACCCAGCACCATGCCAGGGCAGCAGCATCTGGTGCGGACGCGGCTGATGTCGGCGATCGAGACAGCCCTTCGCCAGCCATGAGCATACCGAACGGCGACGACAAGGACGTCATCTTCATCAGCTACAGGCGGTCTGACTCCGATGCGCTGGCAGGCCACCTGCAGGAGCGCCTTTCGGTAGCGCTCGCCGGCTGGAGCGTTTTCCTCGACGTCCGCTCGATCGATGCAGGGGAAGACTTCAAGAACCGGATCGACAACAATCTGGCCATCGCAACCGTCTTGCTGGTCCTGATCGGCAAGCGCTGGATAGAGGGCGACAAGAACCGCCTGCGCGAACCGGGTGATCTCGTCCACCACGAAATCCAGACAAGCCTCGGTCGCGGGATTCGGATTCTTCCGGTTCTCATCAACGGAGCCGACATGCCAAGGCCCGGTGATCTGCCTGACACGATCACTGAACTGGCAAGCCGCAATGCCGTTGAGTTGCGCCATGCGCGGTTCGAGGATGATTTCCGCAACCTTGTGAAGGCGATTGATCCGGAGGCTGCACTCACACAGGGAAGCCTCGTCCGGCAGCTTGTTCCGCTGGTTATGGGTATTGCTCTCGGCTCACTGCTGGGCTGCGCTGTGGCTCTGGCCGGGCTGATCGCGTTCCATTCCATAACGGGGCAATCCGTATCGGACCTGCTTGGTCACGACGGCGCGGATCTGGTGTTTCCACTGGCGGCTGTTGTCGGCGCGCTTGCAGGTTTGCGCGTTACCATGGGGAAGGTCAGGCGCGTTCAATCCCGTGCGGACCATTGACTCGGGTCCATCGCTCCCTCCAAAACCACCCCATGTGGACCCAGAACACCCCATTCGCGTCAGCCGGAACAAAGCAGCAGCTTGAGGAAGGCACTGCCCTCACCCCGAAGTTCGATGCCAACGGGCTGATCACCGCCGTGGTGACCGACGCCACGTCGGGCGAAGTCCTCATGCTCGCCCATATGAACCCCGAAGCGCTGGCCCGCTCCATCGCCAGCGGTGACGCCTGGTACTATTCCCGCTCGCGCCAGCAACTGTGGCGCAAGGGCGAAACCTCCGGCTACACGCAGACGATCGTGGAAATGCGCATCGATTGTGATCAGGACGCCGTGTGGATCAAGGTCGAGCAGACGGGTCCGGCCTGCCACACCGCGCGCAATAGCTGCTTCTATCGCGTTGTGGCCACAGGCAAGGACGGGCCGCATCTGAAAACACACGGATAATCCGCATTATCCCTCTGGTCACATTCGTGACGTACTCTCTTCGCATCAGGTCGGGCGTCAGAGAGTAGATTCCATGATGTTCATGCCCAAACTGCGCTCCGGGGAGCCGCAGCACAAGGACAACGGCGCACCGCGCGAACCGGTCATCGGTCTGGCGCTGGGCGGTGGTTCGGCGCGCGGCTGGGCCCATATCGGCATTCTCAAGAAGCTGGACGAGGTCGGCATTCGCCCGAAAGTCGTCGTTGGCACGTCCATTGGTGCCGTGGTCGGCGGCAGCTGGGCGTCCGGAAAATTGCCCGAGCTCGAAACATTTGCGCGCAGCCTGACCAAGCGGTCCATGCTCGGCATGATGGACTGGACGATTGCAGGTTCCGGCTTGCTGTCTGGCGACCGGTTGCGCAAGCAGCTGGAGGAGCGTTTCAAGGGCGCATTGATCGAAGATCTGCCGGTCAAATTCGCGGCCATCGCCACCGAGCTCAAGACCGGGCATGAAATCTGGCTGACCCGTGGTCCTCTCACCGATGCCATGCGCGCGTCCTATGCGCTGCCCGGCATCTTCGTGCCCGTCAACGTGGCGGGGCGCTGGCTGATGGATGGCGCCTTGAGCAATCCCGTCCCCGTCGCCGTGGCACGCGCGCTTGGCGCGGAGATGATCATTGCGGTCAATCTGCATACCGATGTTCTGGGACGCTCTGGCGTCATCCACGAGCATGGTCACCACGAATCCTTGCCAGTGGCTCCCTCACCGGAACAGGACGAAGCACGGCGCGGCCTTTTTTCGGCTGTCTCCAACCGGATTTGGCATCCCTTCGGCAACGGCTTGGTGGACGAAAAGGATGCGCGGCCCGGAATCCTCACAGTCATGCTCGACGCCTTCAACATCACACAGGACCGGATTGCGCGTTCCCGCCTCGCAGGCGATCCGCCTGATGTGACGGTTGGCCCCAAGATCGGCGGCATTGGCCTCTCGGAATTTCACCGCGCCGAGGAGGCCATCGCGGCCGGAGAAGCGGCGGTGGTGCGGGTGATGGACGAGATCCTGGACATCCGCAAGGCACTCACCCTGCGCTAGGGTATTGGCGGAACCGGTCAGCTTGCCATCTGGATGTAGTCGCGCAGCGAACGGCTTTCCGCCTCGGTCTCGGCGATACGCTGCTTGACCACGTCGCCGATGGAAATCATTCCGGCCAGCTTGCCATCTTTGACGACAGGCAGGTGGCGGAAGCGGCCACGGGTCATTTCCTCCATCACCAGCGTGATGAGATCATCCTCGCTGCATGTCACGACTTTCGCGGTCATGTGCTTGGACACGGGATCCTTCAATGCCTCCCCTCCGGAAGTGGCAACCGCCCGGACGATATCCCGCTCCGACAGGATGCCTTTCAGCGACCCGTCCGCATCGGTAACGAGAAGCGCGCCGATCCGACGCTCCGCAAGCACCTTTGCGGCTTCATGCAGTGTGCGATGCGGCTGTGATGTCACGACCTCACGCCCTTTGGCGGCAAGGATTGTCGATACTGTCATGGCTAGGCACCTTCCTGAACAAGCGTCGTGAAGCAGGGGCCCGGCGAGCTCCCGGCTCACTGCGACAGTTTGACCAAGACGAAAGTCGAATGCAAGGTTTGTCTTCGGGAAGATCAGGCCTTCACCGGATCAAACAGCGGAAACAGCAAAAGACCGGCCAGAAATCCGCCGACATGCGCCTCCCAGGCAATCCGCGCATCGCCTCCTCCGACCGGAAGACCAAGCCCGGCCAGCAGATTGATGCCAAACCAGATCGCGATGAAGATCATCACGCGCCGGTCCTGCAGGGCCAGCACCAGCGGCATGGCTGGCTGAAGCCGGGTTTGCGGACCAACACTGAACCCGTTTGGCCCCACTGCGAATCGCAGCGCCGCCGCGGTCAGCCCCGACACCGCGCCCGATGCACCCACCAGCACGGCAACGTCGTTCGCATTGAACACCGCGTGAAAAAATGCCGCGAAGGCGGCTGTGGCGGCAAAAAAACCGAAAAACCGGATCATCCCGAAACGCTGCATGACGGGCGCACCGAACGCGAGCATCCACAGGCTGTTGAAGATCACATGCTCCCAGCCCGCGTGCAGAAACGCATAGGTCACCAGCGTCCAGTGGTTCGGATCGCCATCGCTTACAAAAGCATTGAAAAGATATTGCCTGAGTTCCCGGCCAGACGTGGCAGCAGCGACCTCGGCCTGCAGCGACGCCAGATCGGTCCATCCGATGGCGACCGAGAGCCGGGCTGGCACGAAGGCGGTCAGGTCCAGCAGGCGGATATCGCCGTCCTCGAACAGCCCGAGCACGAAAGCGCGATAGGCATGCAGGCCTATCATGAAGCTGATCAGCACGAGAAGAGCGGTGGGAGCGAACAGCGCCGGTTCAGGCTGCGGCGGCGTGGCAGGTCGGAATGGGTCCATGACGTCACCGCTACCATGGCCGGATGGACAACGGGAAGCGGACTGTCCTGGCAAAAAAAAACGGGAGAGCGTTTCCGCTCTCCCGAGGGTCTCAAGGTATTAACGCGATCGCCGGTCAATTCCGGAAGACAAACCGCGCCAGACACCAAAAACCAGTGAATGGAGCCTTTTCCACTGCGCAAACAGCGAAACCAGTCCCTGAACAGTGACAGAAGTTACCAAAACCTCAATAGTAAGTCTCCGTTAAGGTTAAGGCCGGTCACGGCATGGCCCGTGCAGCCTGTCCCGTGAACCGGGCAAGGATGAACGCTCCTCGCCCCATCACGGGACAATGACAGCCCTTCTCAACGGGCGGCTGGGACAAGGTGATCGACGATGAGACACAACGCTTCAAAGATGCTGTTCGAACACTGGAGCAGCCTCCGGCGTGGTCCGATCATTCCTGACAGGAACGATCTCGATCCCGCCGAGATTGGCGTGATCCTGCAGGACATCTTCATACTGGGGGCGCAGCCTGGCGGCCCCTGGCTCTATCGCGTCGCAGGAACGCGGCTTTCAGCATTTGCACGCCGCGAACTGAAGGATGAACCCTTTGATCGCTGGTGGCGCGCACTTGATCGCAGCGACGCCCGTCGTCTCTTGCAAGGTATTGCTGAGGATGGCGCGCCAATGATTGGTGGCGTTTGCGGCTATGGTGCCGATTCAGCCAAACATGACTTCGAATTGCTGCTCCTTCCGCTACGGCATGGCGGCAGGTCCGGGCTGCGAATGCTGGGAGGGCTGTTCCCGTCGACCGCT
>JANMFA010000426.1:0-7734 GCA_031377545.1 Hyphomicrobiales bacterium
CGAGGAGCACGTAGTCGAAGCCCCAGTCGTGGAAGCCGAGCTTCTCCAGCAACTCGAAGCCGTGGATGATGCCGCGTCCGCCGCAGCCGCGGCCGACTTCCGGCCCGCCGAGCTCCATGGCGAAGACGCCGTCGCGCTTGAAGCAGACGTCGCCGATCTGCACCTCCTCGCCGGCCGCCTTCTTGCGCGACGAGGTCTCGATGATGGTGGGACAGGCCTTGCCGCCGAAGAGCAGCGAGGTCGTGTCGCTCTTGGGATCGCAGCCGATGAGCAGCACGCGCTTGCCCTGCTGCGCCATCATGTAGCTGAGGTTGGCGAGCGTGAAGCTCTTGCCGATGCCACCCTTGCCGTAGATCGCGATGACCTGCGTCTCCTTTTTCGCCGAGGCGTCAACAGGTTCGGAGATGACCGCTTCGGCGATCTGTTTCAGTGCTGCCAGGCCAGCAGCGGTCGTCCCGGATTCCGGATTCCAGAGCGGCTTTGCCGCCACGGGTTTGGCAGGCGTGGCGATACTCATGGCAGGTCTCTCCAGTCGAGAATCATCTTGGTGCAGGACGGATCAGTGAATGCCACCGGATAGGCGAGCGCAGCTTCGGTTGCGGGCCGCTGGTGTGAAATCAGGCCGGACAGGGAAAGCTTGCCGTCATCCATCAGGCGAAGCACGCCGGTCAGATCGGCAGGCTGCCATTCGGCGGCGATGCGCAGGCGCATTTCGCGCATGAAAGCTGGCGGAAAAACAAACGAGAGTGGAGCGCTGTAGAAACCCGCCAGCGTGATCTCACCACCCCTGGCCGAACGCAGCACCAGCGTATCGAGAAGGCCGGAATCACCGCTGACATCATAGATGCTGGCGTAGTCGCAGCGTGCATCATTTGCGGGATCGACAACGGCGTATCCGCTGGCGCCGCCCATACGCTCGGACTGCTTTTCCCAGACTGTCGGGGCGTCGCCGCCAAGCGCCATGGCCACGCGGGAGATCAGCCGCCCCAGTACACCGTGGCCAACAATGAGATCGGGCATGCGGCCACCGACGATGGCATGATAAGCCGTGGCCGCCAGCGCGAGCAGGACCGCATCAGCGCCGAGACGTGCATCCACGGGCACGGCCTTGGCGCCCGCAACCACCAGCCGCCGTGCCGCGCCACCGAAGAGGCCGCTGACATCGCGAAAGCCGCGAGAGCCGGGAACGAAGACATGCTGTCCGACGGCAAGACCGGATTGGCCACCCGCCACGCTGATCACGCCGACCGTTTCATAGCCTGGAACGAGGGGATAGCTCAGGCCGGGAAACTTCGGCATCGTGCCGGACCACAGCAGTTTTTCCGTGCCTGTGCTGATGCCCGACCACAGAACATCCACGATGACGTCGGCTTCGGTCGCCTGAATCAGAGCCACCTCGTCGATCACGAGATGCCTGGGTTCTTGCATGACCACCGCGAGCGTTTGCACCGGGTGCCCTCACTGGTTACTGCCGCGGGCAATGCGGCCAACTGTCAATCTATCCTGACGGATTTTTATGTCACTTGGGGGTTACACTTAGGCTTTGCTGCTTTTTTGGCCACGATGAGCGAGGTCAGAAGCGGGCGCCGGGTGGGGATGACGGCTGCTTCGGCAAAACCTGCCTCTTTCAGCATCACAATCAGTGTTTCCGGCGTTCGGGCGCGACCGGTCCCCATCGCCAGTAGGTAGAAGCCGAAGTAGGCGTCGGCCATGTGCTCTGCCCCTGGAACACCCGACATCGGTTCGGCGAGAATCAGTGAGCCACCGGGTTCCAGCGCGTCATGGGCTGCCGCCAGCAACTTGCGCACGACAGGGTCATCATGGTCATGCGCCACGCGCACCATCGAGATCAGGTCCGCGCCCTTTGGCAGCGTGCCGTTCTGGAAATCATGGCCATGCAAGGTCGCCCGCGATTCAATCCCCGCCGCAGCAAAGCGCTGGCGCGCCATCGCGACCACAGGCGGCAGGTCGACCAGCGTCAACGCCAGATCACGGGCGCGCCGACCAGCCGAGCGCAGGAACGAGCCATCGCCCCCGCCGAGATCCATCAGGCGCTTGTGCCGGCCCACATCATAGGCGTCGAGAATGTCATCCGCCACGAACCCCTGCGATTCCGCCATCAGATCGGTATAGGAAGCGACCTCCTCCGGCGTGATGCCCTGACGGCGCTCGTGATCCGAGGCATAAGGCCAATAGCGTGACAGCGCGGTCGGACCCGTTTCGCCCCGCAGCAGGGCGACGGGATCGATGAGATCGCGGTAGAGCACCTGATTGTGATGCATCATCGCCTTCACGCCCGGTGCCCCGTTGAGTGCCGCGCCCAGCATGCCAAGGCCGATCCGTCCGTCGCGCCGCTTCTCCAGCAAGCGGATCGCGACAGCAGCTGTGGTCAGGCGCTCGGCAGATGCCAGCGGGAGTTCGGTCCGCCGCGCGATGTCCTCCAGTGACAGTGGCCCCGGCGCCAGCATGTCGAACAGCTTGAGCTTGAGGCACGAGAACAGGACCTGCGTATAGACAAACCCCGCCGCAATATCGAAAAGCTCCGCGCTCCGCCGCCGCGTGATCGCACTGAAGATGGGCATTCTTGCCGCAAACAGATGGAATCTGGGGCTTCCCAGCAACCTGTCGCGCCAGTTCAGCACGCGGTCGATGAGACTGAGGCGCGGCGCGACGTCGGTATGATCCAGCATGGACATGGGCAAGCTCCTCAAAACCTCATCCTGAGCCTGTCGAAGGAAGAGGCCGAGGCTTCAAGCCGCCATCAAGGCCAGTTCTTCAGGCAGGAAGCGCTTGGTCTCGGCGCGGATGGCCGCCCGGAAATGTTCCTGACCCGGGCATTCCGGCACCGAAGCGATGATGGTTTCAGTGAGAGCGGCGAGCGCCCTGACGGCCCCCTTGATGCCAAGCTCCCGCGCCGCGCTGGGGCGACCGCGGGCCTCGTCCTGTCCGATCGGCTTGCCGAAGGAACCCACCGTATCCGCCACATCGCGGATATCGTCGGCGATCTGATAGGCCCGCCCGATCTTGTCGCCGAGGCCGAACCACAAAGTGGGATCAGCCCCGGCCGCGAGCGCACCTGCACCCGTTGCGGCGGCAAACAGCGATCCCGTTTTGGCCCGGTGATAGGCCTCCAGCGGGATCTCCGATTCGCTTTCCCAGGCCTGTCCAGCGCAAATTCCATGCGGTGCGCCCGTTGCCTCGCCAATCAGCCTGATCATCCGGGCGATGCGGTGCGGTGCCTTGGTCATGCCCCGCGCAATTGTCTCGAAAGCGTTGACGATCAGCGTATCCCCCACCAGTACGGCGATGGGTTCACCAAATGCCACATGGATCGAGGGAAGCCCGCGCCGCAGGTTCGCATCGTCGAAACACGGCAGATCATCATGCACCAGCGAGGCGCAATGCAGCAGCTCGATGGCTGCGGCGGCAGCATCCGCAGCCGCGGGATCGCGGTCGCCGCAGGCCATCGCCACCGAGAGGCAAAGCTTGGGGCGAATGCGATGCCCACCGGGAAAAACGGCGGCATGCAGCGCGTTGGCGAGCTTGGGGGGACACGGGCTCGCCTCTGTCGGAATCAGTGCCCCGGTCAAGGCCCGCTCTATGCGATCGATCACATCCATGTGCCTACCCCATCGGGAAAAACGCCTATGCCGCACAAAACTGACACAAGCACTGTTGAGCAAGCTGGACATTTTGCTGCAAACTGTCAATTCGGAATGACACTACATTCTGGAGCTTCTGACAGGCGTGAAAGAACGGGTTATCATCATCGGAGCGGGCGTCGGTGGCCTGACGGCGGCGCTGGATCTGGCCAGCCGGGGCATTCCTGTGATGGTCATCGAGAAGGAGGCGCAACCGGGCGGCAAGATGCGACAGGTCGCGCCCGCCGGTCGTGGCATCGATGCCGGTCCCACGGTGTTCACCCTGCGCCGTGTCTTTGACGAACTGCTCGATCAGGCCGGAACCACGCTCGAGGCCGAGATCACCATCACGAGGCTGGGTGTGCTGGCCCGCCACGCCTGGGACGGCGGAGGCACGGACGCGCGCAACCGGCTTGATCTGTTCGCGGATGTGCAACGCTCCGCCGACGCCATCGGACATTTCGCGGGCAAGGCGGACACCGAAGGCTTCCTGCGGTTCAACACGGAAGCCTCACGCATCTTCAACACGCTCTATGAGCCGTTCATGCGGGCCCAGCGTCCCTCTCCCGTCGGGCTTGCCATGAATGCCGGCCTCGCCAACCTCGGCAATCTGCTCGCGACCCGGCCATTCGGGACCATGTGGAACGCGCTTGGAAGGCACTTCACCGATCCGCGCCTGCGCCAGCTCTTTGGCCGCTACACCACCTATTGCGGCTCCTCGCCGTTTCAGGCGCCGGGCACTTTCATGCTGGTGGCACATGCGGAGCAGGAAGGGGTGTGGACGCTGGAAGGCGGCATGCACGCGCTGGCCACGACGCTGCAGCGCCTGGCGCAGGCCAAGGGTGCGGCGTTCCGCTTCGGCGAAGGTGTGGACAGGATACTGGTGGAGCATGGAATGGCTTCCGGCGTCAGGCTTGTCGGCGGCGAGGAGATCGCGGCCCGTGCAATCATCCTCAACAGCGATGTCTCCGCTCTGGGCGCAAGACTGTTCGGCGACGATGTGGCCGGTGCGGCACCAATGACGCCACCGGCCCGCCGCTCGCTTTCGGCGTTGACGTGGTGTCTCGACACAAAGACCAGCGGGTTCCCGCTCACACGCCACAGCGTGTTCTTCTCCAGGGACTATCCTGCAGAGTTCGACGCCATCTTTGGCCAGCGGCGACTGCCCCACGATCCTACGGTCTATGTCTGCGCGCAGGACCGGGGCGATGACGGGACAAACGACGGTCAGGACCGCCTGCTCTGCCTCGTCAATGCGCCTGCAGACGGCGACCGCGATACCCTGACGGATGCCGCTATTGCGGCCTGCGGCGAGAGAGCCTTCGCGCTGATGGAGCGCTGCGGCCTCCACATCGACCGCTCGCAAGGTCCGGGCATCATCACCGGGCCAACGGGATTCAACCAATTGTTTCCAGCCAGCGGAGGCGCATTGTATGGTCCCGCCTCGCATGGCTGGATGGCCTCGTTCCAGCGGTCCGGCGCACGCACCAGGGTGCCGGGGCTCTATCTCGCCGGCGGCAGCGTGCATCCGGCACCCGGCGTGCCGATGGCTGCGATCTCGGGCAGGCTCGCTGTCGCAGCCCTGATGAAAGACCGGACATGACCTTCGCCCTGCCCGATGGTCCCGATTTCAGCGAGCCGATCACGACAGGCGGCTATCTCTGGTGGTATCTCGACGGCATCAGTGATGACGGCAAGTATGGGATCACGCTGATCGCTTTCGTCGGCAGTGTCTTCTCCCCCTATTACCGTCGTGCCCTGAGGCGGGGTGTCGCAGACCCCGAGGACCATGTCGCAATCAATGTCGCGCTCTATGGACCGGGCGGACGCTGGTGCATGACGGAGCGCGGCACACGCCAGCTCAGCCGCAGCAAGGACCATTTCCGCGTGGGACCAAGCAGCCTTGCCTGGAATGATCAGGGCACGCTGGGCGCATCCATCGATGAACGTGCCGCCCCCCTCCCCTTTCCCATGCGCGGCACGATCCGCCTGATCCCGCAGGCCCTGACAGGAGCCAGTTTCGCACTGGACGAGGCGGCGCTGCATCACTGGCGACCGATTGCGCCAGCCTGCCGGATCGAGATGAACTTCACCGAGCCGGGATTGAGCTGGAGCGGGTCCGGCTATCTCGACAGCAACCGGGGCGAGCGCCTGCCGGAGCATGATTTCGTCGACTGGGACTGGTCCCGCGCCCCATGCCGGGACGGAACGGCGATCCTCTACGACATGCGCCGCAGGTCGGGCGGTCGAAAGGTTCTGGCGCTGAACATCGCCCCGGACGGCACCGTCGTCCCGTTCGATGCTCCACCGCAACGGCCGCTGCCGCCGGGGCGTATCTGGCGGGCGCATCGCGCCATCCAGTGCGAGGATGGCTTTGAGCCGGTGGTGCTGGAAACGCTGGAAGACACGCCGTTCTACGCCCGCTCGATCGTCAGCACCAAGGTACTTGGTGAAACTGTCACGAGCTTCCATGAGAGCCTGATGCTGGACCGGCTGAAAAATCCGATCGTGCAGCGGATGCTGCCTTTCCGCATGCCGCGCTGGACGCGGTGATGCAAAACCAGCTTGCACCGGATTGCCTCCGATCTATGGTCCCTGCCGTCAACGACCGGAGTCCCCATGCCCCTTGCTCGCGCAGCCATCGACTCCTCAGCGGATCACATCCTCGCCGCTTTGACGGACCACAGGTCCATTGCACCGTTGACCGATGCGCAGGGCGGCTTGTCGCTGCCCGACGCCTACCGCATTTCCCGTGCCGTCACCGCCCGGCGAATCGCACGGGGAGAGCGCCCCGTTGGCCGCAAGATCGGTTTCACCAACCGGACGATCTGGGACGAGTATGGCGTGCATCACCCGATTGACGGGCCGATGTATGACACCACTGTTTCCGATGGATCCGGCACGGTTGCCGCTTTCTCGCTTGCACGCTTCGTGGAGCCCCGGATCGAGCCCGAGATCGTGCTGGGCCTTATCAGTGCGCCGACACCTGACATGGACGAGGCGGCGCTGATGACCTGTATTGGCTGGATGGCGCACGGCTTCGAGATCGTGCAATCCGTGTTTCCGGGCTGGCGTTTTTCCGGCGCGGATTGCGTGGCGGCCTTCGGATTGCACGGCGCATTGATCTGCGGACCGAAACGGGAGATCGGCGTGAAAGACCGCGCCGCGACACTGGAAGCCCTGACCCGGTTTTCGATCACACTGCATCGCAACGGCGATCTGATCGATAGCGGCCAGGCTGCCAATGTGCTGGGCGGGCCGGTCTCCGCTCTTCGGCATCTCGCCAGCGCCATTGCACAGGATGCGGAAGCAACGCCGCTGGCCGCGGGCGACATCATCACCACCGGCACCGTCACCCGCGCCTTTCCGCTATCGCCCGCGGAGCGCTGGACGACAGCGGTGCTGGGAATCGCATTGCCCGGCATGGATGTGACATTCACGGCCTGAAGCCCATTGCGGGTTGACCTTGCGCCCTGCGCGTGGGAACGGGCACGGCCCGATCAACTCTGGAAAACCGTCTCATGTCCCGCGCCCAATATGATGTCCTTGGCATCGGCAATGCCATTGTCGACCTCATTGCCACCGCAGAGGAAGATTTTCTGGCACACGCGGCCATCCAGAAGGGCGGCATGACGCTGATCGATGAGCCGCGCGCGGAGCATCTGTATGCAGCGATGGGCCCGGCCACGGTTGCCTCCGGTGGCTCGGCCGGCAACACGATGGCGGGCATTGCGTCGTTCGGCGGCAAGGGTGCCTATTTCGGCAAGGTCCGCGACGACGAGCTGGGCCGCCTGTTCAGCCATGATATCCGGGCGATCGGCGTGGACTTCAAGAGCACGCCTTCGACCAGCGGTCCCGCCACGGCGCGGTGCATCATCTTCGTGACGCCCGACGGCGAGCGCTCGATGAACACGTATCTGGGCGCCTGCACCAGACTTGGCCCCGAGGATGTCGACAAGGCCATGGTCGAGGCCGCGTCGGTCACCTATCTCGAAGGCTACCTCTGGGATCCGCAGGCGCCCAGATACGTGTTCATCGAGCGCTCGCCGTCGGGCGTCACGAAGATGATGCACCGCGCCGTGGCGGGACCGCT
>JANMFA010000442.1:0-4181 GCA_031377545.1 Hyphomicrobiales bacterium
TGCGGTCATTGTCTGCTTCCCTTGGTTTTTTCAGGTTCCAAAGGGGATTGGCCGCGATCAGACGCGCTTCCTCCCGTTTCCGGTGCGCGCGGTGTAGCAAAGTGAAACGCCAACGCCAAACCCAGATTTGGCTTTTTTGTGGCTTTTTGTGCAGATTTTAGACTTTCGTTCAACCCGCAGAGACCGCTGCGGGTTTTGAAGTCATGATCAGTGCGACCATCGCCACGACGCAGAGCAGTGCAATTGGCATCAGCGCGGCGTTGATGGTGGCCCATCCGACTGTCGCCAGCAGATAGCCCGCCAGCAATGAGCCCACGGTTGTGGTCCCGAAGATGGTGAAATCATTGAGCCCCTGCACCTTGGCGCGTTCGGCCGGGCTATGGCAGTCCGTGACCATGGCGGTCGCGCCAATGTAGGCAAAGTTCCACCCGATCCCCAGCAGCACCAGCGCCACCCAGAAATGCATGACCGTGATGCCCATCAGGCTGACAATGCCGCAGCTGATCAGGATCAGCATGCCCGCAATCACCATGCGCTCCTTGCCGAAACGCTGAATGAGCGTTCCAGTATAGAAACTTGGCGCAAACATCGCGATGACGTGCCACTGGATGCCCAGCGTTGAATCCACGATGGAATGTCCGCACTGGATCATCGCCAGTGGTGCCGCCGTCATCACGAAATTCATCAGCGCCTGCGCCATGGTTCCGCACAGCACCGCCACCAACAGCCGTGGCTGGCGCAGGATGACGGAGAGTGGACGTTGCGTCCCGCCCAGAACCTCTTCCGCAGACTGATCCTCGAACCGACTGGTCACGAACATTGCGGCAATGGCGATGGCGGCCTGTCCCAGGAAGCTGGCCATGAACAGGTAGGGCAGCATCAGTTCCTTGGTCCAGATCACGAGTTGCGGGCCGATAAAGGCAGCGGCCACCCCACCGGTCAGCACCCATGCAATCGCCTTGGGCCGGAACGCGGGCGTCGCGGTATCGGCCGCCGCGTATCGGTAGCTCTGGACCACCGCCTGATAGGTTCCAGCGAGACCTGTCGCGAAACAGAAAAGGGCAAACGAGGAGATGTAGATGGCCAGGGCCGCCAGAATACCCGCGAAGGCACCTGCGATGTTGCCGCCCATGAACACAGCGCGACGACCGAAGTGCCGGGCCGCAAAAGCCACCGGCAATGTCGCCAACATGGTGCCGAAGACGAAGGTGGAAGCAGGCAGCGTCGCCCATGCGACCTGAGAGGCCAGCGACTGGCCCACGATGCCGCCGGTCGCGAAAACCACTGTTGCATTGGCACCGGCAAGACCGCTGGCGATGGCCAGCACCAGCGCATTGCGCCGCGCCATCTGGTCGCCGAGGGAGGGGGTCTGGGTTACGGTTGTCATGCGCCCCTCTTGGACCCCGGACCGGATCAAGGCAAATCGGTTTTGCTGACGTGATCGATCAATCCGCGGATGCTCGCCGCCAGACCGCCGAGATCCCGACCACAATCCACCCGAGGATAAGCAGGCTCCCGCCAATCGGTGCCGCCATCGGAAACAGACGCCCGCCTGCCAGCACCCGCATTGCGATATCGCCCGAGAAAAGAAGCGTGCCGAGGATCAGCATCGCTGCCGCGACACTGGCGATCCGCCCATGGAGCAGCGCCTGCTTGCGACAGGCCGTCAGCCCCATCACCGCAACCGCGTGGATCAGCAGGAATTGCGCTGCGATCACAAGGCTCTCGCCGCCAGCGCGATGCGCCGCCATGGCCCAGAGCGTAACCCCGGTCGCTCCCATCAGGGCCGAGAACAGCAGATGGATGCGGGACGCGCTCATGCCTCTGCCGCCGCAGCCTTCAGCGCCGCCAGATCCGCACCCGCGATGGAAGGGATATGCCGGGAGATCTTTTCGGGCGGCCAGTCCCACCAGGCAATCGCCAGCAACTGCGCAATCACGCCGTCGCTGAAACGCCGTTTGGCGATGGTGGCCGGATTGCCCACGGCAACGGCGTAGGGTGGCACGTCCTTCGCCACCACCGCATGGCTGCCGATAATCGCGCCATGGCCGATTGAGATGCCCGGCATGATCACCGCCTCGCGCCCGATCCAGACATCGTTGCCGATGATTGTATCGCCCCGGTTGGGCCATTCCACCGGTGCATTCTCCTTCCAGCCCTCGAAGGACGAGAAGGGAAACGTCGAGAACCCGCTGAGCGGATGGTTCGCCCCGTTCATGATGAACTGCGCGCCCTGCGCGATGGCCACGAACTTCCCGATGACGAGCCGGTCGCCGACAAAATCGAAGAGATAGCGCACGCAGCGCGCCTCGAAATGCTCGGGACCGCGGCTGTCGTCGTAGTAGCTGTAGTCACCGACAATGATCTGCGGGTTCCGGACGATGGCCTTCAGATAGCGCGTGCCGTGCCACGAGGGCACGGGATGGAGGCTGTTGGGGTCTGGCGCAGGCATCACCGAAGTCCCTTCAACGTTCTCAAGGGAATGGACCGATGGGATCTCCCGACAGCATCAACCCTTGGTGACGCCAGCCTTCTTGAACATGCTGCGGATATTGTCCCACAGCTCCACCTTCACGCCCAGCCGCTTCATGATGAGGTACTGCTGCGACACCGAAAGGATGTTGTTCCATGCCCAGTAGATCACGAGGCCAGCCGGGAAAGATGCCAGCATGAAGGTGAAGATCAGCGGCATCCAGCCGAAGATGATCTTTTGTGTGGGGTCCGTCGGCTCGGGGTTCATCTTCATCTGCAGCCACATCGTGATGCCCATGATGATGGGCCAGACACCGACCAGCAGGAACTGCGGCACGGTGAAGGGGATGAGACCGAAGAGGTTGAAGATGGACGTCGGATCGGGCGCGGCCAGATCCTTGATCCAGCCAAAGAACGGCGCATGGCGCATTTCGATGGTGACAAACAGCACCTTGTAGAGCGCGAAGAACACCGGGATCTGCAGCAGCACCGGCCAGCAACCCGCCAGCGGATTGATCTTTTCCTTCTTGTAGAGCTCCATCAGTGCCTTCTGCTGCGCCATCTTGTCTTCCTTGTAGCGCGTCTGGATCTCCAGCATGGCAGGCTGGACAGCCTTCATCTTGGCCATCGAGGTGTAGGACTTGTTGGCCAGCGGGAAGAACAGCGCCTTGATGAACACCGTCACCAACAGGATTGCGATGCCGAAGTTGCCGGTGAGGTGATAGATCCAGTCCATCAGCTTGAAGAGCGGCTTGGTAATGAAATAGAACCAGCCCCAGTCGATCATCAGGTCGAAGTTCTTGATGCCGAGCTGGGCCTGATAGCCGTCTATGATGTTCGTTTCCTTGGCACCGGCAAACAGGCGCGTCACTGATGTGGCGGAGGCTCCGGGTGCAACGGTTTCCGCCGCCAGCAGCACGTCGGCCTGATAGGTCGGAGTCGTTCCGATGGTTCCGGCGAGGAAGCGCCCGTCGTGAGCCTTGGCCTGGTCGGGAATGAGCGCCGACGCCCAGTACTTGTCGGTGATGCCGACAAAGCCACCCTTGTTGGCCTTGAAATCCTTCGTCTTGGCCTTCACGAGATCGGCATAGCCGATTTCCTGCAGCTTGTCGGCCTGAACGCCGATCAGGCCTTCATGCAGGATGTAGAAGCCTGCGGTTTCCGGTGTGCCATGGCGCGACACCAGACCATAGGGGAACAGCGCGACGGCTGATCCGCCCGCATTCTCGACTGTGTCCGACACGGTGAACATGTAATTGGCGTCCACACCGATCAGGCGCTTGAAGGTCAGGCCCTGGCCGTTGTTCCAGCTCAATGTCACGGGTGTATCCGGTGTCAGCTTCTGGCCACTGGCGGTCCATTCCGTCTGGCTGTTGGGCAAAGGCGATGTCGTGCCCTGACCGGCAACCCAGCCGAACTCGGCATAATACGGGTTCGGCGCCTGGGAGGGCGAAAACAGCACGATGTTGGCGCTGTTGGGTTCGATGGTCTCGCGGTAGCCCGCCAGCGACAGATCATCGATCCTGGCACCACGAAGCGCGATCGAGCCCTTGAGGCGTGGCGTCTCGATGGTGATGCGCGGTGACTGCGCCAGCGCCGCCGCGCGGGTAAAGCCCGCAGCGGGCACACCAGGAGCGGCAGGCGTTGAAGCCGGGGCTGCACCTGGTGCTGTGGATGGCGTGGGCGGAGCGCCTGTTCCGGTAGCTGGC
>JANMFA010000458.1:0-2217 GCA_031377545.1 Hyphomicrobiales bacterium
GTGGGAACGAGCATAAGGGGCAGGCGCTGGCCTTTCACGTTGCCCATGCCGTAGATGTCGGCCAGCTGCTCGCCCGAGCGCGCCAGCAGCGCTGCCAGTTTTGCCACATCCATCGGCGATCCGCCGCCGATGGAGAGCACACCAGTGGCGTTGTGGTCCTTCGCGGCCTGCGCGGCGGCGAGCACAACGGCTTCAGGCGGATCGGCAACCACCTCGTCAAAAATGCGGATGACGCAGCCCGCGGCCCTCAGGCTGGCAAGCGACGGCTCCAACAGGCCCGATTTCAGCAATCCGCTGTCTGTGACCAGCAGGATGCGCTCACCCAGCAAAGGCTTTGCGATGGGGCCAATCTCCGCGGCCTTGCCGGGACCAGAGATGATGGAGCGGGTCGTGTTGAAGGTGAAGGGTGTCATGGCTGGTTTGTGGCAAGCCCGGAAGGGAATGACAAGGTTGGGTTTGTCGAGAGCGGCGTGTTTCTGTAAGGCACAGCGGATCATGACAAGCAGCCATCCTCACTCTGTCACCCTGACGCCGCCCAAGCGCCCGCTGAAAGGCCGCTTGGTGCTGCCCGGATCCAAGTCGATCACCAACCGGGCCTTGTTGCTGGCGGCGCTGGCGAAGGGTACGAGCCGTCTGATGGGTGCGCTGAAGAGCGATGACACGGCGCGGATGGCCGAGGCACTGATCGCCATGGGCGTGAAGGTCGATGAGCCTGATGCCACGACCTTCGTGGTGGAAAGCACGAGCGTCCTGCGGAAGCCTTCGCAGCCTCTCTTCCTCGGCAATGCGGGCACGGCCACGCGTTTTCTCACTGCTGCTGTGGCCCTCGTTGACGGCGATGTGGTGGTGGATGGCGATGCCAATATGCGCAAGCGGCCGATCAGGCCGCTGGTGGAGGCGCTGGCGCAACTTGGCGTCAAGGCGGAGACGCCGACGGGCTGCCCGCCTGTGACTGTGTATGGAACGGGGATGATCAGGGGTCAAAACCGCGTCGAGATCGATGCAGGCCTGTCGAGCCAGTATGTCTCCGCATTGCTGATGCTGGCGGCGCGCGGCGAGCAGCCGATCGATGTGGCGCTGACCGGCGAACTGATCGGCGCACGGGGCTATATCGACCTGACGGCCGCTGCAATGCGCCATTTTGGTGCTGGTATCGATCAACCCACTGGCAGTGTTTGGCGTGTGCACGCCACCGGATACACGGCCACCACCATGGCCATCGAGCCCGATGCCTCCGCCGCCACCTATCTCTGGGCTGCCGAAATCATCACCGACGGGCGCATTGACCTCGGTACGCCAGCAGAAAGTTTCACCCAACCCGACGCTGCTGCCCATGCGCTGATCGCGGCCTGGCCGGACATGCCTGCCCTCATCCAGGGTTCGCAGATGCAGGATGCGATCCCCACGCTGGCCGTGATCGCTGCATTCAACGAGACGCCGGTGCGCTTCACGGGTATCGCCAACCTGCGGGTCAAGGAATGTGACCGCATCCGCGCGCTGTCCTCCGGTTTGAATCGCATCAAACCGGGTCTGGCGACTGAGGAAGGGGATGATCTGATCATTCAGGGCGACCCGTCGCTGATCCGTCAGAGTCGCCCGTGCGAGATCGAGACTTTCGATGATCACCGCATCGCCATGAGCTTCGCGCTGGCGGGGTTGCTGGTGAAGGACGTAGCAATCCTTGATCCCGCGTGCATCGGCAAGACCTATCCGGCGTTCTGGGATGATCTGGGGACGTTGGGCGTGAAGATGGCCTTTAAGGTCTGATCAACCGCCCGCCCTGTCCCCGGCCTTCCGCTCCACCACCCCCAGCGCATCCGCCAGCCGCTGTTTAGCACTGCCTGGCTTCAGCGGTTTCTGCTGGCTTTCATGCGGGGCCCAGCCGGTGAGCCAGATAATCTCGAATGTCGCGCGGATTTTTCCGTCAGGGTCGCTGAAGCGGCGCTGATAGACTTCTGCCGCTTTCAAAAACAGGTTGCGTGAGGTGAAACGGCGGCTGCGCTCCGTCATGACGTTGGTGGCTGCCATGGCGCGCAGGTCAGCCATGAGGCTTAAGATATTTTTATAACGTACTGTTATTGTTTCGCTATCGGCCACTGGCAATGCGAAACCCGCGCGTTGCAGCAAGCCACCCATGTCGCGCACATCGGCGAAAGGAAACACGCGGGGGGAAACGCCGCCGGTGATCTCGCTTTCGGCCTCGGCGAGGCTCTGGCG
>JANMFA010000510.1:0-3203 GCA_031377545.1 Hyphomicrobiales bacterium
GGATTTTCGCTGATCTGCGCTGGCGCTTGGTTCGTGTTTCAGGGCAAGGTGGCGTGACATCAAGGAACCACCCGTGACCACAGCCCCTCCCCTCACGCTCTCGACCGGCAACCCAACCGTTGATGCCTATCTTCAGGACGGCTATTTCTCCGTTGTCGGCATGTCGTCGCGTTTTGCTGCAGCCATTGCCGCACGCCTGATGACGATCCAGAACGACCTTGGCGTCGCGGGTCAAGTGGCCGAAATCGGCACCTTTGAAGGCCGTTTCTTCATCGCTCTGGCGCATATGCTGAAGGCCGATGAGAAAGCTGTTGGCATCGATCTGTTCGACTGGCCTAATCCCGAGGTCATCGACCGATTCCATGCGAATTGCGCGAAGCACGGCGTGCCTGAAGCGCGGCGCGTGACGCTCAAGGCCGACAGCCGGGAGATGAAGCCGGAGGATCTGATCAAGGCCGCAGACGGCAAGCGCATCCGTCTGTTCCACATCGATGGAGAGCACAGCCGCGCGGCGCTCACGCGCGATCTCGCGCTCGCCACCGCCGTGCTGGCCGATGGCGGCATCATCATCCTCGATGACATGCTGCATCCGGGCTATCCCACCCTGATGGTGGCAGTGCAGCAGTATCTGGAAACCAATCCCGACATGGTCGTTCTGGCGGTGATCGACCGCGAAAGCATCACCGCAGCCACCAAGTTCGTGCTGTGCCAGAAGCACTGGTTCAAGCGCTATGAAGAGGTGATGCTGGTGGCGTTCCAGGAGCAGATCTGGCCCATGGGCGCAGATTTCGAACCGCATTGGTGCCTTGTGCTGTCGCTGGATACGAGTCTGGCGGCGATTGTGTGAGGGCGAGCGACAGTTTGCGACTTAAATGTTTTGTAAAGACGATAGGGCCATTATGAAGTCATAAAATTCGCCTAAAAAGCACTTGCAAATGACAAAATCACATGCCAATTAAAGCTAACTCCGGCAAGCCTGCTAAATAAATTAGGTCTGTCGGCATAAAAGGGCTCCTTCGGGGGCCCTTGCTATTTCGGGATATACCATGGATCGGGTAGCTATTTTCGTTGATGCTGGATACCTGTTTGCCCAAGGTAGCGTCGCCCTAACAGGGAGTCAAAAACCCCGCGCTAGTACATTGTTGGACGCACCTGCTATTATAAGCGAGCTTCGAACAGTCGCTACTGAAAAGGCCTCTCACGCCCGGCTCTTGCGGATATATTGGTATGATGGAGCTTTAGGCGGAAGTCGCCCAACTGCGGATCAAGCGCTTCTGGCGCATCTCGATGACGTCAAACTCCGCCTTGGTTTCATCAACAGCTCAGGGCAGCAGAAAGGCGTCGATTCCCTTATTGTTACAGACCTAATTGAAATTGCTCGCCAGAAATCAATCTGTGACGCAGTGCTTCTCTCGGGCGATGAGGATGTCAGGGTTGGTGTGCAAATTGCGCAGAACTATGGCGTAAGAGTTCATCTGCTTGGTATCAAGCCAAGCAGGGGATCACAATCACCGCAGTTACTGCAGGAAGCGGATACCACCTCTGAGTGGAGTGCGGAAACGGTGGGTAAATTTCTCTCGATCAGAGCCGCAAAGAACGAGAAACCTACTGAAGTAACAGCGAAAAAAGACGTCCCTGACCCAGGGTCAGTGGCAACTGATATTGATAATAAAACAGAAATTTTACTCCTCAGTGCAGTGACCGAGTTTGTACAATCATTAGAGGAAACTGACTTAGATGGCATTGCCGCTTACTGGGAAACAGATCGTGGTGTCCCTTTCGATTTTGATCGGAAATTACTGCCATGCGGACGTCAGGCTCTTGGGCGTGAGTTAGAAAGAGAAGAAATCAAAATGGTTCGCCGTACTTTCCAGACACAAGTGAAGACACGATTGGCCGCCCAATAATTTCATCGCGGATTTTATTTTCATCCACTCTGAAATCTGACTACCTCGCTCGCCATCATACCCCAGCCAACAGACCGTCCCCGAACTACGGAGCCACCTCCACCATGGCGACCTTCAAGCCCATCGTCTTCTCCGGCATGCAGCCCACCCACACGCTGCACATCGGCAATTATCTCGGCGCGCTGACACGCTGGGTCGACATGCAACGGACGCACGAGTGCATTTATTGCGTCGTCGACATGCACGCCATCACCGTGCCGCAGGACCCGCATGATCTGAAGAAGGCGATCCGCGAGGTGACGGCGGCCTATATCGCCGCCGGAATTGATCCCAGGCGCTCGATCATCTTCAACCAGAGCCAGGTGAGCGAGCACGCGGAACTGGCCTGGGTGTTCAACTGCATCGCCCGGCTGGGCTGGCTGAACCGCATGACCCAGTTCAAGGAAAAGGCCGGCAAGGACCGCGAGGCTGCCTCCATCGGGCTCTACTCGTATCCCACCCTCATGGCCGCCGACATCCTGCTCTACCGGGCGACCGCCGTGCCGGTGGGCGAGGACCAGAAGCAGCATCTTGAGCTGACCCGCGACATCGCCCAGAAGTTCAACAACGATTTTGCCGAAAGCATTGCCGAAAAGGGCCATGGCGACGCCTTCTTCCCGCTGCCCGATCCACTGACGCAGGGCCCTGCTCCCCGCGTCATGAGCCTGCGCGACGGCACCAAGAAGATGTCGAAATCCGACCCGTCCGATCTGTCGCGCATCAACCTGACCGACGATGCCGACGCCATCGCCAACAAGATCCGCCGGGCCAAGACCGATCCGGAGCCGTTGCCGACCGAAGTCGAGGGTCTGGCCGCGCGTCCCGAAGCCGAGAACCTTGTCACGATCTACGGTGCTCTGGCGGATGAAACGCCGGAGGCCGTGCTGGCAGAATACGGCGGCGGACAGTTTTCGCGCTTCAAGCAGGCTTTGGGGGATGTGGCGGTGGAGCGGCTGGCACCCATCGCGGCTGAAATGCGCCGGTTGCTGGGTGACCTCGCCTATGTCGACAGCGTGCTGGCCGATGGTTCCAGCCGCGCGCGGGCCATCGCGAAGCCAAACATGGATGCCGTGAAGGATATTGTCGGCTTCGTGCGGAACGCCTAAGCTCCCGGTCAGATGCGGACACGGCGAAGTTACGAAAGCGGGCACAGGCCCAAGCTCCTCGTGGTGGTGGATGAAACCCCCGAGGCGGATCGCGCGCTGTATTACGCCGCGCGCCGCGCCGCGCGCCTGGGCGCGGGCCTTGTCATGCTCA
>JANMFA010000518.1:0-2711 GCA_031377545.1 Hyphomicrobiales bacterium
GTGGCTTTTGTTTACCTGGGCTTGTGTTTCTTCTGGGGGGCCTTGGGGGGGTTGGTGCGCGTATTTAGGGGCCTGCCCGACCTGGTGCCTTTCTGGACGGGGGCGGGGGGGTGGGGCCCGCCCCACCACCCATCACAACGATCCGCCGGCGTGTTTGAGCGCCGGCGCAGAAGAAGGTTCTCGCGGCGGGCCGTTCCCCAGCCGTGCGCCCCGACCATGGGAGCAACGCATGGCGTCCTACATCCTCAAACGCCTTGGATCGACAGCGCTGGTGCTGTTCCTTGTCAGCATCCTCGTTTTCCTGCTGCTCAGGCTCGCGCCGGGCGATCCGGCGGCTGTCCTCGCCGGCGACAACGCAAGCCCTGAGCAGATCGCACGGCTGCGCGTGATGCTCGGCCTCGACGACGCCCTGCCGATCCAGTTCCTGCGCTGGTTCGGGCAGGTGCTGCAGGGCAATCTCGGCGTCTCCGTCTATTCCAACGAGCCGGTGCTCTCCCTCATCGGCCAACGTGCGGAGGCGACGCTTTCGATCACCTTCACCACCCTGCTGATCGCGGTGCCGCTGGCGGTCACCATGGGCGTAGTCGCGGCACACCGCGCCGGCACATGGGTCGATCGGGCGCTGATGCTGTTCGCGGTGGCGGGCTTCTCGCTGCCGGCCTTTGTTGTCGGCTATCTGCTGGTCTATGTCTTCGCGCTCCAGCTGCAGGTTATGCCTGTGCAGGGCTATGTGCCGATTGCCGAGGATGTGGGCCGCTGGGCCTGGCATCTCGTGCTGCCGGCGGTGACGCTCGGACTGATCTACACCGCGCTCATCGCCCGCATCACCCGCGCTACCATGATCGAGATCCTGTCCGAGGACTTCATCCGCACGGCGCGGGCCAAGGGCTTGCCGATGACGCGCATCCTGCTGCGCCATGCGCTGCGCAACGCCGGGGTGCCGATCGTCACCGTCATCGGCATCGGCATCGCGCTGCTGATCGGCGGCGTGGTGGTGACAGAGACCGTCTTCAACATCCCCGGCATTGGCCGGCTCGTGGTCGATGCCATCGCGCGGCGCGACTACCCCGTGATCCAGGGTGTGATCCTCGTCTGTTCGGCCATCTACGTGTTGCTGAACCTGCTGACGGACCTCTCCTACACCCTCATCGATCCCCGAATCCGCTACTGAGCCCACGAGGAAAGACACGCCATGTCCATCACCTCAATGCCTCCGGTCGAGCGCGCCAGTTCATCCCGACGTCTCGCCGCCGCCTGGCTGTTCGCCCGCCGCAACCCGACGCTGGTTGCGGGCGGCGCCATCCTCGCGCTGATGGCCCTTGCCGCCCTCGCCGCGCCGCTGTTTGCTGGTGATCCCGTCACCATCAACCCTGCGCAGCGGCTCAGGCCGCCCTCCGCCGCGCACTGGCTGGGAACCGACCAGTTGGGTCGCGACGTCTTCGCGCGCGTGGTCTGGGGCGCGCGGGTTTCGCTGCAGGTCGGGCTGCTGGTCGCCGTCGTCTCGGTCGCCATCGGCACGGTGATCGGCCTTGTCGCGGGCTACTTCCGAACCGCCGACGCGCTGATCACGCGCTTCATGGACGGAATCATGGCCGTTCCCGCCATCCTGCTCGCCATCGCCTTCGTGGCGCTGGCGGGGGCCTCGGTCTGGATCGTCATCGTCGCGATCGTGCTGCCGGAGATCCCGCGCGTGGTGCGGCTCGTGCGCTCGGTGGTTCTTTCGGTGCGGGAGGCGCCTTATGTGGACGCGGCGCGTGCGGGGGGCACGCGGCTGCGCGTCATTATGACCAGGCACATCCTGCCCTCGACCATTCCACCCTTGATCGTGCAGGCCACCTACATCTGCGCCGCCGCGATCATCGTCGAGAGCGCGCTGTCCTTCCTCGGCGCGGGCGTGCCGCCGGAGACGCCGACCTGGGGGTCGATGATTGCCCAGTCGCGGTCCTTCCTGCCGCGCGCGCCCTGGACCGTGTTCGCCCCCGGATTCGCGCTCGCGCTGGTGGTTCTCAGCGTCAACCTGCTCGGCGACGGCCTGCGCGACTGGCTCGATCCGCGCAGCGGCCGGCGCGGTTGAAGGGAGGAAAATGCCATGAACAAACCAGTCCTGTCTGTCCGCGATCTGACCACCTCTTTCCGCGCCGATCCGTTCTCGCCGTGGACAACCGTGGTGCGCGATCTCTCTTTCGATATCGCGGCGGGCGAGACCCTCGCCATTGTCGGCGAATCCGGGTCCGGCAAGAGCGTCACCTCGCTGTCGGTGATGCGGCTGCTCGCACCCCGCACCAGCCGAATCGAGGGAACGGTCACACTCAGTGGCCGTTCACTGCTCGATCTTCCCGAGCCGGAGATGCGTTTGGTGCGTGGCCGCCACGTGGCGATGATCTTCCAGGAGCCGATGACCTCGCTCAACCCGATGATGACCATCGGCGAGCAGGTGGCGGAGGTCATGCAGTGCCATCTTGGCTTCGGGCGCGGCGAGGCGCGCTCCGAGACCGTGAAGCTGTTCGAGACGGTGCGCATGCCGAACGCGAAGGAGCGCTTCGACACCTACCCTCACAAGCTCTCGGGCGGGCAGCGCCAGCGCGTGATGATCGCCATGGCGCTTGCCGCCAAGCCCAAGCTGCTGATCGCGGACGAGCCAACGACCGCGCTCGATGTGACCATCCAGGGCCAGATCCTCGACCTGATCAAGGACCTTCAGGCCGAGACCG
>JANMFA010000198.1:0-9782 GCA_031377545.1 Hyphomicrobiales bacterium
ACGAGTACATCATGAAGCCGTTCGACAGGGAAATCCTCTCGGTCAAGTTCCAGGAAATCGGTCTGCGCTGACGTCATCGCTTTTTCAGCGAGAGCCTGATGACGAAACCCCTGCCAGCCACTTCTGCTGTCCCGCTGAACCAGCGGCCCATCCGCGTGATGATCGTGGATGATGCCGTTGTTGTTCGCGGACTGCTCTCGCGTTGGCTGACGGAAGCAGGCGGGATCGAGATCGCATCCACCCATCGCACCGGTGCCGAGGCGGTTGCCGCAATCGATCGGGTGAAGCCGGATGTCATCCTGCTTGATATCGAAATGCCTGACATGGACGGAATCACGGCGCTGCCGCTGCTGCTGAAGAAGCGGCCCGCGACGACCGTGATCGTGGCCTCGACACTGACGACGCGAAACGCGGAAATCTCGTTGCGCTGCCTTGACCTGGGCGCGATGGATTACATCGCCAAGCCGTCAACTAACCGTGACGTCACGTTCTCGGTGGATTTCCGACGGGAGATCATCGCCAAGATCATGACGCTTGGCCAGCGGACATTGCGCGGGTTTCTGCCACGCGCCCAGGGGCTTGCTGTCCCGGCATCGCTCAACAGGAACGCGCCCGCGCCTGCCAGTCCGGCGGAGGCGTCCTATGTGCTACGGCCTTTTATCAAAGTCACGTCCCGTGTGTTGGCGATCGGAGCGTCCACGGGCGGCCCCAACGCGATAGCCGAGTTGCTCAAGCATTGCCGCCCGGCGGTCGAGCGCATGCCGGTGATCATCACCCAGCATATGCCAACAATGTTCACCGGCATGTTTGCGGATCACCTGAAACGCGCGCTCACCATGGATGCCAGCGAGGCCCAGCATGGCGAGCCCCTCGACAAGGGGCGCATCTACGTCGCTCCCGGCGGCAAGCATCTGCGCATCGAGCGGACGGTCAACGATATCAGGGTTGTCATCGACGATGCCCCGCCCGTCAATTTCTGCAAGCCGTCGGTCGATCTGACATTGGCGTCCGTCGCCAGGATCTACGGTTCGGGATCGCTTGGCGTCATCCTGACCGGAATGGGTTCTGACGGGTTGCGCGGTGCGGCCGATGTCGTTGGCGCGGGCGGCAACGTGATTGCACAGGATGAAGCCTCCAGCGTTGTCTGGGGGATGCCTGGCATGGTCGCAAAACATGGCCTTTGCGCTGCGGTCGAACCGGTCGAGCGGCTGGCGCGGATCATCAACATGACAGCGGGGTGTACGTCATGATTGGCGATCCGGAGTTCACATTCATTCAGGGCTTCCTGATGCAGCGGACAGGTATTCTGCTGACCTCTGAAAAACGCTACCTCGTGGAGACCAGGCTTGATCCCGTGATGCGCCAGTTCCAGATTCCATCGTTCAACGCGGTGGTGTCGCGGCTGAAAGCGGCCGACCGTGTCCTGGAAGTCGCGGTCATCGATGCGATGACGACAAACGAGACATTGTTTTTCCGCGACAAGTCACCATTCGAGCTGTTCGAAAATGAGGTCATGCCGAAACTGATCAAGGCCCGGTCAGGTGGACGCATTCGCATCTGGTGCGCCGCGTGCTCCACCGGTCAGGAGCCTTACTCGCTCAGCATGATTCTCGACGAGATGAAGCCTAGACTCAACGGGATCTCGGTCGAAATCGTCGCGACGGATATTTCCGAAAAGGTCCTGGCCCAGGCGCGCGAGGGTATCTACAGCCAGTTCGAGGTCCAGCGCGGCTTGCCGATTCGCTATCTGCTGAAGCATTTCACTCAAAACGGGATGCGCTGGCACATCAACAAGGCGCTGGGCGAACGGATACAGTTCAAGTCGCTCAATCTGATGCAGGGGTTCAAGGCGCTGGGTCCGTTTGACCTCATTTTTTGCCGCAACGTCCTGATCTATTTCGGGGAGCAGACGAAACGGGACGTCCTGTCACGGATGAGCGATGTATTGGCACCCGATGGATACCTGTTCCTTGGCGGTGCCGAAACCGTGCTTGGCGTGACAGCCAGCTTTGCCCCGCACAAGACCGAGCGCAGCCTTTATGTGCAGGCGGGCTCTGCCAACGCCCATTCTCTCAACAGCTTCCGCCCACGGCAGACGGCGTAGCCGTCATGCCGCTGTTGCTGTCCTGGCCTGGCCGGGGTCTGGCACCGGAACGCCGGCTGCGTCGTATTCGTTCAGCTTGTTGCGCAATGTGCGGATCGAGATTCCGAGGATGCGTGCAGCATGCGTCCGGTTGCCGAGGCAATGGTCGAGCGTGTCGAGAATCAGGATCTGCTCGACCTCCGCCACGGTCTGGCCAACCAGCGACCGGGTTACGGCTTCCGCAGTCATTGCGGCCCGTGACACATGATCGGAATGCCCTGCCATCTCCTCGCCATCCGGTGACACCAGGGCATCGGTCCCGATTTCCGTTCCGCTGGACAACAGCACCGCGCGATGGATGGTGTTCTCGAGCTCGCGGACATTGCCCTTCCAGTGGTTTGCCGTCAGCGCCCGCCTGGTCTCGGCGGCAAGCGGTCGATGCGGCACGCCATTCAACTCGGCGTATTTCAGGGTGAAGTGTTCGGCGAGTGCGAGGATATCGGCAGGGCGTTCGCGCAGTGCCGGAATCCGCAGGGTGACGACGTTGAGACGGTAGAGCAGATCCTCGCGGAACGTGCCCTGCTTGACCGCCTCGGCCAGGTTCCGGTTTGACGTCGCGATGATACGGATATCGACCTTGACGGGCGTGGTGCCGCCGACACGGTCGATCACCCTCTCCTGAATGGCGCGCAGAAGCTTTGCCTGGAGCCGAACATCCATTTCCGAAATCTCGTCGAGCAGCAGCGTGCCGCCGTTGGCTTCCTCGAATTTGCCGATCCGGCGGGCCACAGCACCTGTGAAGGAGCCCTTCTCGTGACCGAACAACTCCGATTCGAGCAGGTTCTCCGGAATCGCGGCACAATTGACGGAAATGAAGGGCCTGTCCTTGCGCTTCGATTTCTGCTGCACCAGCCGGGCCATGACCTCCTTGCCAACGCCACTTTCGCCCGTGATCAGCACGGATGCTTCCGATCCTGCGACCTGCAGCGCAAGCTTGACGACGCGCTCCATGATCTGGTCACGGAAGATGAAGTCCGATTTATCGCGGGCAACGGCCTCGAGAATCGCGGCGATCAGTTCCGGATCCGGCGGGAGAGGAATGTACTCTTTCGCGCCGGCCTGTATGGCGGCGACGGCGGAGCGTGCGTCTGTTCCGGTGCCGCAGGCGACGATTGGGCTGATGATGCGTTCCGCCTCCATGGCATTGGCCAGCATGCGGATGTCGAGGCTGACATCGACCATCAGCAGATCAGCGCCGCGCCCGGCGCGCAGATGCACAAGTGCGTTCTCCACGCCATCCACCTGCGCGACCTGCGCACCGCGGTCTCGGGCGATCTTGGCGGCGGTGATCAGCTCACCCCTGAGCGTTCCGACAATGAGCAGGCGCATGGCTGTGTGTCCTTACCTGTCCGTCTTGATGATTTCAGTCATCGTCACGCCCAGTTTCTCATCGATCACGACCACTTCACCGCGGGCAACCAGGCGGTTGTTGACATAGATGTCGATGGCTTCGCCCACACGCCGGTCCAATTCCAGAAGCTGACCGGGGGCCAGCTTCAGCAACTGGGACACCTCCATGCGCGTCTTGCCGAGGACAGCGGAGACATTGACGGGGACATCCAGCACCTGTTCCAGATCGGCAGCCGTCTTGGGTCCGCGCATCAGGCTCGGATCATCACGCATGGCCATGCCGACCGTTGCGGACTGATCAAGATCGGGCAGGTTGAGATCGGTATCCATTTTATGACTCCTGAACCGTTACGCCTGCAGCCAACGCCCGTTCGACGCCTGCCGCCACTGTCTGTTCCGTCCGGGCGCGATCGCGGATGATTCCGCCGTCGGCCCATTCGATCCGCACGTCGCCGGGCGGGATTTCTGGTTCGCCCATCACGATGAGCCTGCCTTCGAAGCCCTTCTCGCGGGCGATCGCCATCAGTCGCTCGCGGGCGGGATCGATCAGCTCCGGCGCCAGGCGGATCGCCACATGGGGCTGGCCTCTGAGATCATCGAAGATGGTGCGGGCAGTCTGCTCGATCACCGCCATGGGTGCCGCATCGAGCAGCTTCCCCGCGAGCCGTTGCCCGAAGGCATGGGCAAAGTGGATTGCCTCGTTGGAAGCGCTGGCCTGGATGCCGTCCAGATCAAGGCGCAGCATGTCGAGCATCCTGGAGACCTGCTCCATGGCTTCGCCAAGCCGGGCCGTCAGCTCGCCATGTGCTTCCTCCTTGCCTTGCAGGAAGGCCTCGGAGCGCGCGGCCGCGACGGCGGCTGCCATCAGCGTGTGGTGTTCCGACAGCGTGATGGTTGCTTCCTTTTTCTCAAGCGGAACCATCCGGTCGGGCGTTTCCGGAAACTCGCGCTCAAAAATGAATCTCGCGGCTGCCATCAGTAAACCAGTTCATCTTCGGCGCGGTTTTTCGAGATCATGATGTCACCCTTTGCGGCGAGATCCTTGGTCAGGAGAACCATCTTCTGCTGGGCATCATCCACTTCTTTCAGGCGCACGGGCCCAAGACTGCCCATTTCATCCTCGAGGTTTTTCGCGGCGCGGGTCGACATGTTGCCGAGGAAGAATACCCGGGCAGGCTCGGAAGCGCCTTTGAGCGCGATGGCCAGCGTATCCTTGTCGATGCCGCGCAGCAGCGTCTGGACACTGCCAGGATCGAGCTTCATCAGGTCGTCGAATGTGAACATCAGCGAGCGGATGCGCTGGGCGCTTTCGCGGCTGCGCTCGTCGAGCGACCCCAGGAACCGTGTTTCGGTCTGCCTGTCGAAGGCGTTGAAGATCTCGGCCATCTGCTCGTGCGAGTCGCGGCGGCTCGACATCGACAGGTTCGAGAACTCGCTGCGCAAGGTCTCCTCGATGCGCTCCAGCACATCCTTCGAGACCGCCTCCATCTTCAGCATGCGCTGGACGACATCCATCGCAAAATCGTCCGGCAGAATGCCCAGCACGCGGGCGGCCTGATCCGGCTTGATCTTCGACAGGATGACGGCAACGGTCTGCGGATACTCGTTCTTGAGATAGTTCGCCAGGACGGCGTCCTGCACATTCGACAGCTTCTGCCACATGTTGCGGCCGGCCGGGCCGCGGATTTCCGACATGATGCCCTCGGCCCGGTCCTTCGGCAGAAGTTTGGCCAGCAGGCTTTCAGTGCGGTCAAAGTCACCCGTCACAGCGCCCGATGTGGACATCCTGGAGACGAAGTCGTTGATGAGGTTCTCGACCATGGTGGAATCGATGGAACCGAGCTGGCTCATGGCGAGAGAAATCGTGCGAATCTCGTCATCATCCAGCATTGGCCATACCTTCGCGCCATGCTTCTCGCCCAGGACCAGCATGATAATGGCGGCCTTCTCCGGTCCGGTCAGCGTGCGTGGGCGTGCGGCTGCAACGGCTGCCGACAAGGCGCGTTCGGTGGAGACAGTGTCGGCTATTCGGGCCATTGCTCAGCTCTTCCTGCGATGCATCATGAAGCCCC
This sequence comes from Hyphomicrobiales bacterium, assembly GCA_031377545.1. Lineage (GTDB taxonomy): Bacteria > Pseudomonadota > Alphaproteobacteria > Rhizobiales > Beijerinckiaceae > JADCCX01. The sequence goes on from JANMFA010000198.1 coordinate 5,566, forward strand.
GTGAATCCACTGGCGGAGGATCGCCACGGTTTCCTGCGGGTTCTTGGAGGCCACGTCGCCGACCTTCTCGATCGACCGCGCCTGGATCGCCCCGTTGATCTGGCTCATCTCGATCATCTGCTCCGTCGCCGTGGGGGGAGTGTCTGCACCCGGCGGCGGTGCTGCCGGTGCCGGAATCGCGACGACCTGGCCGTTGGGCCCCTGGACCATCACGGTCCGGACGTTCTTGTCAGGCGCCGAAATGGTGTTCATCAGCGGGCGGATGACGAAGAGAAAGACAAAGATGCTCACCAGGCCGAGCACGCCGAGCTCCAGCATGCGGAACGTATCGTCCTTGGAGAAGCTGAACAGTCGCTCGAAGGCCGAGAGTTCCTTGATCTCGCTCACGGCAGGTGCTTCGGCAAAGCGCAGGTTGACCACCTCGATCGTATCACCGCGACGCTGGTCGAAGCCGATGGCCGAGCGCACCAGCGCATTGATCCGCTCGAGTTCATCGGGTGCCCTCGACTGATATTCGCTTTGCCCGTTGGCGGCCTTGGCATAGTTGCCATCGACAAGCACCGCGACGGACAGGCGTTTGATCCGGCCGCCTTCAATCACTTCTGTGCGGACAGTTTTAGAAATCTCGTAGTTGACGGTTTCCTCGTTCTTCTGGGACGCATCGCGGTTGCTGTTGTTGGCGTTCTGACCGCCAGCACCGGGAAGCTCGTTGCTCACGGTCACCTGCCCGTCGCGGGCCTCGTTGGAGACATTGTTCTCGTTGCGGGTCTGGGTCGAGCGCACGACACGGCTTTCGGGATCAAAGCTCTCCTGTGTCTGCTGGACGCGGTTGAAGTCCATCTCGGCTGAAACCTGGACACGCGCCCTGCCGCGCCCCACGACCGATGCGACGATATCCTCAATTTGCTGACGGACACGACGTTCGAAGCCTTGCTGCTTTTCAGCCGCGACTCCGGATGTGTCCGAGCTGTCGCCGGCACCGTCGGCCAACAGGCGGCCTGCTTCGTCGACGACAGAGACGCGGTCCGGCTTCAGGCCTTCCACGGCGGTGGCGACGAGGTGGCGGATAGCGCGGACCTGCCCGGGATCGAGTTCACCCCGTACCTTCAGCACAATGGAGGCGCGGACTTCCTTTTTCTCGCGCTGGAAAAGCTGCTTCTCCGGCATGGCAAGATGGACGCGGGCGTTCTGGACCCGGTCGATGGAGCGGATGGTCCGGGCCAGTTCCCCTTCAAGTGCCCGCAACTGGTTGACGTTCTGGACAAAGCTGGTGGCGGAGAGTGAATCCGTCTTGTCGAAGATCTCGTAGCCAACTCCGCCGCCCTGCGGCAGCCCCTTGCTGGCCAGATCCATGCGCAGCTTCAACACCTGATCCTTGGAGACCATGATCGTGCCGCCGTCATAGCGCATTTCATATTTCACGCCGCGCTGGTCGAGCTCGCGGGTCACGGCGGTCGAATCCTGCAGGTTCATGTCCGTGAAAAGCGTCGTCATGGTCGGCGCGGTGACGCGCATGATGATGAAAGCGAAGAACCCCATCAGGGCGAGTGCAACGGCACCCAGGGCCATCAGTTTCTGAGGGCCCAGCTTCTTCACGACATCGAAAACGCCATTCACAGGAGAACGCCCTTTACCAACCAGCTGCCACGCCATCGGGACGAGCAGCCTGAAGCCACACCGTCACCCGGCAGAAATTGCCGGGTTTGTGGTTACCAGCGGGTTAATCCGTGAAGGGTTTCGACAAAATGAGTAAAAAGAAGTGTCCGCAATCGATTTGCAGCGCAAAATCAACGCGAAGCGGCGGCTCTTTTGACCGCAGCTTGCGCATTCGCAATGATAGCGTCCCAGTTCTTGGCAGCGACATCCTTGCTGCCAGCGATCCAGGAGCCGCCGACAGCCACGACATTCGGCAAGGCGAGGTAAGCACCCATCGAATCAAGTGTAATGCCGCCGGTTGGTACGAAGGAAAAGTCAGGCATGGCCTGGGCGACAGCACCGAGCATGCCGCGTCCTCCCACCACTTCTGCGGGAAAGAGCTTGAGGAACGACAGCCCGGCTGCCCGCGCTGTCTCCATCTCGGTGGGTGTGGCCGTGCCGGGGAGGTAGCAGATGTTCTCCTTCACAGCATAGGCCGCAACTTCCGGGACAAATCCGGGCGATACCAGGAAGGATGCACCGGCCGCGACACTTTCAGCCGCCTGTGCAGCGCTGCGGACAGTTCCTGCGCCCACCAGCATCTGCGGGCGATCCCTGGCCACGGCTCGCAGTGCGTCCATCGCACCATCCACGCGCAATGTGAGCTCGATCGCGGGGAGTCCGCCCGCAGTCAGGGCATCGGCGAGCGCAAGGCCGTCTCTTTCGCCTGAAACCGTGACGACGGGCATGACACCCATGGGCATGAGATGGGCCTTGAGTTCATCGGCGGTGAATTTCATGGGCCAGATCCTCTGTTGGCGCTCAATCTTGTTTGACCTGATAGTCCTTGATGTCGGTGAAATGAATCGCTGGCCAGCGTTCCTGATCGTATTTCAGGGAGAAGGCCGTCGGGGCCATGAAGACAGGGGCACCGTCGAGATCGGCGGAAATGGAGGAGCCGTTGGCATCGGCAAACTTGCGCATCTCAAGCGGATCGGTGCTGCTGATCCAGCGGCAGATCGTGAAACGCGTCTGGTCGTAATCGATGGGAAGGCTGTATTCGGCGGCGAGTCGTACCTTCAGCACGTCGAGCTGCAAAGCGCCGACAACGCCAACGATGGCTGGTGATCCATCGGATGGCAGGAACACCTGGACCACGCCCTCTTCCGCCATCTGCTGCAGGGCCTCGCGCAGCTTCTTGGCCTTCATGGCGTCCTGCAGTTTCACGCGGCGCAGGATTTCCGGCGCAAAGCTTGGCACACCGCGAAAGACGATCTCCTCACCCTCCGTCAGCGTGTCACCGATGCGCAAGGTGCCATGGTTGGGGATGCCGACGACATCACCGGCAAAGGCTTCCTCCGCCAGCACACGGTCGCGCGCGAAGAAGAATTGCGGCGCGGTCAGGCTCATCGGCTTGCCGGTGCGCACGAGTTTGGCTTTCATGCCGCGCGACAGTTTCCCCGAGCAGACCCGCATGAAGGCGATGCGGTCGCGGTGGTTGGGGTCCATGTTCGCCTGGATCTTGAAGATGAAGCCGGTCATCTTCGGCTCATCCGCTGTGATCAGGCGCTGCGCCGATTCCTGCGCGCGGGGGGGCGGGGCGTACAATCCGAGTGCGTCGATCAGATCGCGCACGCCGTAGTCCCTGAGCGCCGAGCCAAAGAAAACGGGGGTGAGATGCCCCTCGCGGAAGGGTGCGAGCTCAAAGGGGCGGCAGGCTTCCACTGCAAGTCCGAGCTCTTCGCGGAAAGCGGCCACTTCCGTTGCCGGCAGCAGGCGATCAAAGAGTGAATCCTCTGGTCCGTTGACCTTGATGACCTCGTCGGTGTCGCGCTGGCGCACCTCATGCGTGCGCAGGTTATACGTGCCTACGAAACTGCGGCCCTTGCCGATGGGCCAGTTCACGGGGGCTGTGTCCAGCGCCAGCGTTTTCTCGATCTCGTCGAGAAGATCGAAAGTGTCGCGAGTCTCGCGGTCCATCTTGTTGATGAAGGTGACAATCGGGATATCGCGCAGGCGGCAGACCTCGAACAGCTTGCGCGTGCGCGCCTCGATGCCCTTGGCCCCGTCGATCACCATGATGGCGGAATCGACCGCCGTCAGCGTGCGGTAGGTATCTTCCGAAAAGTCCTCGTGACCCGGTGTGTCAAGCAGGTTGAACACGCGCCCGTCATATTCGAAGGTCATCACGGAGGTCACGACGGAGATGCCGCGTTCGCGCTCGATGCTCATCCAGTCCGACCGGGTGTTCTGGCGGTCCTTCTTCGCCTTGACCTCACCGGCAAGCTGGATCGCGCCACCGAAGAGCAGCAGCTTCTCGGTCAGCGTGGTCTTGCCCGCATCCGGGTGCGAGATGATCGCGAAGGTGCGGCGGCGGGAGGCGGGGGTATCGGGAGAAGGAGACATGCGACGCGGCGTTTAGCAGGGGTTACGCTTCCATACAAAGCCCTGATTGGGGATGCATGCTGGTTGTGACTTCCAATCGCTTGCATCTCTTGCCGAAAACCCCACATTGGGGCCAACATTGGAGCCCTCGCTATGCTGGATACGATCGCCGCTGCCCCCAAAGATGCCGACCTGAT
>JANMFA010000537.1:0-6475 GCA_031377545.1 Hyphomicrobiales bacterium
CTCGCGCAGGTGATTTTCCAGCCAGTTCACGGTTTCGGCGTCGAGGTGGTTGGTGGGCTCGTCAAGCAGCAGCAGTTCTGGAGCCTCCAGCAGCAATTTGCACAGCGCGACGCGGCGCTTTTCGCCGCCCGAGAGGTTGTCGACCTTCCAGTCATCGGGCGGGCATCGCAAGGCATCCATCGCCTGCTCTACCTTGCTGTCGAGATCCCAGAGATTCTGGGCGTCGATGATGTCCTGCAGTTTCGCGCCCTTTTCGGCGTTTTCTTCGTTATAGTCGGCCATCAGGGCGTTGTACTCGTCGAGGATAGCCTGCTGCTTGGCCACGCCGAGCATCACGTTGCCGCGAACATCGAGCGAGGTGTCCAACTGCGGTTCCTGCGGGAGATAACCTACCCTGGCACCGTCCGCGACCCAGGCTTCACCGTTATAATCCTTGTCCATCCCAGCCATGATCTTGAGCAGGGTGGATTTGCCCGAGCCGTTGACGCCCAGCACGCCGATCTTGGCATTGGGATAGAACTGCAGGTGAATGTTGTTCAGCACCTGCTTGCCGCCGGGCCAGGTCTTGGACAGGCCCTGCATGAAATAGACGAACTGACGACCGTTCATGAAATGTGTTTCTCGCGCGATGCTGAAGGAATGTGTTGTGCTGCGAGGTAGCAATGGCAGGCCAGAAGGGCAAGGGTCGAGATCGCGTTGATCAGATCGCCTTGACGCGCACTGGCCTGTTGCAACCGCCTTCGAATGCCGGAAACACAATCCATGCGCCCTGTGCATAGAGGCGGCGGACGAAGCCGTCTTCCGTGCGCCTGACGCGTGTCCAGCCACCAGCAGCATCGACAAGCGCCGCGCCCGCCGTGGGCAGGGCAGCAATTGTGGTGGCAGGGCCGAACACCAGCACGTCCCGGGTTGGCTCGAGCAGCGGTGTGAGCAGGATCAGCCCACCGAACCATGCTGCAAGCGCGATGGCTCCGACCGTGAAGCTGTCGGCGCGTGTGACAGGATCAATAGTCATAGGCATGCTCGAAGGCGAGCCCCAGGGCGGGGGCTGCGCGCATGAAGGCGGCAAGATCCGCCACCGGCAGTTCCAGCCCGAGACGCTCGACGCCCGGTCTCCCCTGCAGAGGCACCATGAACATCGGGTTTGCCCGGTGCTGCGTCCAGTCCCGCTGGCGCGGTTCACCAGTCACGGTGACAAAGATTCTGTCATTGCCAGCGATCTCGCGGATGGTGCCGCCTGCAACCGCCACACGCTGCAGGAACTCCGTGTAGGCGCGGTAACGCGGCGTCTCGGTGATAATGCCTTCGGGGATCTCGCGCAGGATCTTCACATCCCTGTCGTTCTCAAGTTGCTGGCGCGAAACCCCAGTGACAACGGATACAATCGTGAGCCTGGCGGGTGCTGCCGCTGCCATCGCTCCGATCACCCTGGCGTAGAGCCCTTTCACGCCATATTCCATCGAAAGGGCAAATCGTCTCTCTGCCGTGCGGACATGGGATGATGCGCCTTGTCCGCTGGTCGTCCAGTAGGCCTTGAGCACTGTCCAGAACGGGAATTCATACCACGGTGTCTGGCGCAGGAAGGCCGCGTAGTCATCCGCTGTTTTCAGCGCGAAGTTGTCGTCCGCCGTGCGCTCCGGCCCGCGCAGCCAGGCCGTCATTCGCCCGATGGTTGTCTCATAGGCACCTTTCACCGCCATCTCGCCGGTAAAGCTCACGCCGATGATGTAGAGCATCGCCTTGATCTCGCCCGAAATCTCGCCGCGCCGCGAGGCCACCTGGCTCAGGCTGCACAGGCTGGACCAGAACCCGGTGATGCTCTGGAGATAGCCGAAGTTTTCCTCGCCTTTCTGGCGTGTGACGGCGGCGAAGTCCTCGTAGGCATGCACGATCGACCATTCTGGATAGGTCAGAAAGGTGTTGACAGCATCGCGCCGGCTCGCCGCAGGCAGGAGAGGGGTATAGCGCGCGGCGCTGCTGTCCTGCGGCCGCATGCACGACAACTCGTTGCGCGCGATGGGCACCGCAATCGCCAATGTGCCTGCCACAGCGCACAGGCCCATGATCTTGAGCCAGCCCATCAGCGAGCGACCTTCGGTGAAAGCACATAACCGGCAAAGGTCGCCACTCCGCCCAGCACCAGATGCGGGACATTGGGTGGGATATTCTGCAGAATGGACGTGCTCTGGATACCGTACTGGACAATGCCGAGGTCAAGATAGCCCACACCAGTGAACAGCCCCATGACGCCATCCGCGAGGTAAAGCGGTCCAAAGGTTCGGAAGAACAGATCCGACGCGCGGCGAGACAGATAGGCGGCAGTGCCTGCCCAGGCGGCGGATGCCAGATGGAGCAGGTCATCAAAAACATCGAGCGAAAAAATGCCGAACGCCTTGCCGCTGGCATCTGTCAGACCTGGAATGTAATTGGTGGCGGCAGCGAAGGCCAGGGCCACCATGAAGGCCAGAGCCAGTTTGCGGATCAGGTCCATTGCACGCTCCTGGATCAATCTGTGAAGTAAGTATCCCAAAGCGCATTGCGAAACAGCAGGCCAGGATCGACCTGGCGCTTCAGGGCTGCAAATCTCGCCGCATTGGGATAGATTTTCTCGACCTGGTCGCGCCGTGCATGCAGCCGGTATGGCAGATAGAAGCTGCCGCCAATATCACCCATGCGATCGATCAATGCTTCGGTCACACGCATCATTTCGGCCTCGTCATCGCCGTTCATGCGCTGCGAGAAGGACATGACAGCGGCAATCCTGTCGGTCTTGGCATAGGCCAGCAGGCTCGTCTCATCCTTCTGCACGAAGCGCAGTGTCACGTTCAGGAATTCAAGCGTCGACTTCGGGATGACATCGCGACAGGCTGCGAGAAAGTCGCCGAAGCGTTCGGGTGCCACGAAATACTCGTGCAGGATATCGGTCCGAGCCGGGTCATGGCCATCGAGGTTCTGCACCGGTTCATTCATCAGGTTGTTGCGGCTGCCCACGCCGGCGCCGAGGTTTGGGGCAATCGAGCGTTCAGCGAACCAGCGCATGCGCTTGGCAGGCTCCGAGCCGATCTGTGCACGATACACATCTCGCAGGATGCCGGACATGATGCCACCACCCCGGTTGATAGCGGGCGGCGCAGTGGGTTGCACCGAGTGCGGTTTGTAGGTGACGAGCAATGCTTCCCGAAAGAACTCCTGCCGCGCAACATTCAACCGACCGTAAGCCATGCTGACGCCGGTTCCGCCACGAATTGTCGCCGTGAAGCGTTCGGCAAAAGGTTCCGCGGGCATCACCTCGAAGGTGGGCTGCATGAGACGATTTTCCACCATCTCGCAGTCCATATCGAGGATGATGCCAACCAGGCCGTAGCCGCCCATCGCCGCGCGGAAAAGCTCGGCATTCTCGCTGCGGGAACAGTTCACGATGCTGCCATCGGCGAGCATCAGGCGGATCGATCGCACTGTCGCGCCAAACGGACCATAGGGCACCGGCCAGCCATGGGCGCTGACGGAAAACGTCGCGGCGACACCGAAATCGCTGTTGGATTGCATGACAGCGGGCGAAAACCCGATCGGGTTCAGATGCTGGATCACCTGATGCCAGCGGATGCCGCCATTGACGCGAAACAGCTTGTTGGTCCGGTCCGGCTCGCAGCGGTCAATGTCCAGCGTAATGGCGTGACCGTTGCGCGGGAGACTCTGGCCACCCATGGAATGACGAGCCGCGCTGACGATGAGCGGGCGGCGGCTGGTCCTCGCATCCGCCAGTTCGCGTCGCAGCCGCGCGATCCATTCGACTTCCGGTTCGGCGCGGGCAATCCAGTGGCTGAAAACCGGGGTCGCCGAAAGCTTGCTGGCGTCGTTGAGCACAAGGCGCTGTCTTGCGGCTGCTTTGGATGAGCCGGCTGCTGACATTGCTGCCAGTCCTGCAACAACGGACCTGCGCGTCAGTTTCGGTTGCAGCTTGCTGTCGCGAGCGTATTCCATTCCTGCGCCCCCAGACCCAAGACAAAGACCAAGCTGTCGAGCACGAACCGAGTCGGGCTGTTTCGGCAAGCCTCTTCCCAAAAATATTCAGCGGATGTGTCAATCCGTCAATGGAAAGTGACAGGCAACCGATGTGGCCTGGCTATCAAGCTGTGGAACCTCAGTCCTGCACCTGTTCTGCATCCTTGGACAGCGCAGATGGAAATGGCATCCCGGCGGCGGTGAAAGCGGTGAGGGGAGTTCGCCAAGGATTGGCTTGAAGCTCACCAGTTCATCCGCACCCGTCACGAGCTTTGGCACGGAGTCCAGCAAGGCCCGCGTGTAGGGATGGCGGGGATTGGCATAAACCTCCGACGTCGCTCCCGTCTCGACGATCCGCCCGAGATACATGACGGCGATCCGGTCCGAGATATGCCGGACGATGCCAAGATCGTGGCTGATAAACAGCATCGTGAGGCCCAGTTCGCGGCGCAGTTTCAGGAACAGGTTGATGATCTGCGCCTGTATCGAGACATCGAGCGAAGCGACCGGTTCGTCGCAGATCAGGACATCCGGCCGCATGGCAAGCGCGCGCGCGATGGCGATGCGCTGGCGCTGGCCACCCGAGAACTGATGGGGAAAACGGCTGGCAGCATCGGCGGACAATCCGACCTTTTCCAGCCATTCCTGCACGTCAGCCTGAGCCTTGTCTTTCGAGACAAGGCCATGGGCGATCGGCCCTTCCGCAATGGTCTCGCCAATGCGGATGCGGGGGTCAAGCGAGGCAAACGGATCCTGGAATATCATCTGGATACGTGTGGTCGCTTTCACCGGTTTGCGCCCGGCGCTCATGATCGCCTTGCCGTCGATGGTAGCCGTGCCGCTTGTTGGTGGATGAATGCCCGCGATGACGCGGCCCAGCGTGGACTTGCCGCAGCCTGATTCACCCACGAGTCCCAGGACTTCCCCCTGGCGGATCAGCAGGCTGACATTGTCGACCGCGTGGACGGTGCGGGTTTCGACTGGGCTTCCAAGCCTGGCGGCAATCTTTTCACCAATGGAAAGGCTGGGGCGAAACAGCTTCGAGACATTCTCGACATCGATGAGATGGCTCATGCGGCCTCGCGGTTCAGCGGGTGGTAGCAGCGCACGGCCCGCAAGCCTTCGACATGGCGGGGAGGCTCGGTGCTGCAGATATCCGTCCGATGGCCACAGCGTGGTCCGAACGGGCATCCCGGAGGCAGATTGAGAAGCGAGGGCGTGGAGCCGTGGATCTGGACCAGATCCTGTCCAGGCGTGGCGTTGGCGGGCAGAGAGTCGAGCAATCCCTGCGTGTAGGGATGGCGCGGTGCCCGTAGAACCTCGGCGACGCCGCCCTCCTCGATGATGCGTCCGGCGTACATCACCAAAATGCGGCTTGCGATGGACGAGACGGTTGCCAGATCGTGACTGATCCAGATCATGGCTGTGCCCATAGTGCGGGCCAGTGCCTTCATCTCGGTCAGGATCTGCGCCTGGATCGAGACATCAAGCGCTGTGGTCGGCTCATCGCAGATGATGAGCTTGGGCCGATTGAGCAGGGCGATGGCGATGGCAACGCGTTGGCGCATGCCGCCGGAAAACTGGTGTGGATAGGCGGATAGCCTGCGGGCGGCATCGGGAATGCCGACCTGCGTCAGAACCTCGACGCACCGGGTTTGCGCGGCCTGACCGCTCACATTGGCATGGGCCTCGATCGCCAGCGCCATCTGCGCACCGATGGTCAGCACAGGATTGAGAGTGGAGGATGGATCCTGAAACACCATTGCGATCTCGCGCCCTCGAACCGAACGCAAGGCAGCGTGTGACAGCCCCACGAGTTCACGGCCCGCCAGTTTGACCGATCCGCCCGCGATGCGCCCTGGGGGGTCGATGAGGCCGAGTATCGAGAAGCCGGTAACGGTCTTGCCCGAGCCGGATTCTCCCACAAGGCCAAGAATTTCTCCCGGCTGAAGATCAAAGGAGACGCCGTCCACGGCCTTGAGCGGACCCGCCTTGGTTGCAAATTCGGTGCGAAGGTCACTGACGGACAGCAGCGGCGCGCTCATCGCTTGAGCCTTGGGTTCAACTGGTCGCGCACCTGATCGCCCACCAGGTTGATCGCCACGATGAGCACGATCAGCGCCACGCCGGGGTAGATCGAAATCCAGTAACGGCCCGACAGCATGTACTGGAAACCGTTGGCAATCAGCATTCCCAATGACGGCTCGGTGACCGGCAGTCCGAGGCCGAGAAACGAGAGCGTGGCCTCCAAAGCGATGGAATTGGCGACCTGCACGGTTGCCACCACAATCAATGGCGGCAGGCAGTTCGGCAGGATATGGCGAAAGACGACCCGGTTTGACGAAATCGGCGTCGACAATGCGGCATCGACGTAATCCTTGGACCGTTCGGTCGAGGCAGCGCCATGGGCCGTGCGGGCGAAATAGGCGTATTGCGCCGTTACGAGCGCGGCGATCAATTGCCATTTGCCCTG
>JANMFA010000558.1:0-9291 GCA_031377545.1 Hyphomicrobiales bacterium
GAGATCAAGATCGGCGAGAGCGTTAGCCTCGGCTATGTCGACCAGAGCCGCGACAGCCTCGACGACAAGCAGACGGTGTGGGGCGAAATCTCGGGCGGCAACGACATCATCTATCTGGGAAAGCGCGAGGTGAACTCCCGCGCCTACACCTCCACCTTCAACTTCAAGGGCGGCGACCAGCAGAAGAAGGTGGGCATGCTCTCAGGCGGCGAGCGCAACCGCGTGCATCTCGCCAAGATGCTGCAGAAGGGCGCCAACGTGCTCCTGCTCGACGAACCGACGAACGACCTCGACGTCGATACGCTACGCCTGCTGGAAGAAGCCATCGAGGACTACGCGGGCTGCGCCGTGATCATCAGCCATGACCGCTGGTTCCTCGACCGCATCGCCACGCATATCCTCGCCTTCGAGGGTGACAGCCATGTCGAATGGTTCGAGGGGAGCTTCTCGGACTATCTCGAGGACAAGAAGCGGCGGCTGGGGGCGGACAGCGTCGAGCCGAAAAGGGTGAAGTACCGGCAGTTCACGCGGTAGTTTTGATGCTATCCGAGGTGCTTATGACGACAATTGCCACAATCCTCATCATCCTTGTCCTCGCCACGCACCTCGGCTTTCTTGCTCTGGAAATGTTTTTCTGGACCAGCCCCTACGCGTTGAAGGCCTTCGGGATGACACCCGAATTCGCGCAAGCCTCGAAAGTGCTGGCCGCCAATCAGGGACTCTACAACGGCTTTCTCGCGGCAGGTTTGCTCTGGAGCTTGATGAAGGGGGATGATGGTTTCCAGCAGAAGGTATTCTTTCTGGGCTGCGTCATCGTGGCCGGTGTCTTTGGCGCCCTCACGGTGAAGACGTCTATCCTCATTGTTCAGGCCCTCCCCGCCACACTGGCGCTCGCGGCCCTGCTCGCGTCACGCAGGCCACCCGCGTGAACGCCGGACAAACGCCGTCTTCTCCTTGCCTCGACTTCCTCTTCCACCCCCGCCCCCACCAGCACGAGGCGCGCAACCAGATTATTGCAGCGCGCGCTGATGGCAAACCCGGCTTTCTGCTGGGTGATCTGACCGGCCTGGGCAAAACGTTGTCGGTCTGGCTCGCGATCCTGGCGATGCCGGAGAACGACGTGCTGATCATCTGCCCCAAGGGCGGCATGCCGCAATGGCGACGTACGATGGCGCACTCTGGCCCACACACCAAACACGTGACCATCCTCAACTACGAGCGCACGAAATCGCTGCTCGCTCCGCCCGCCGACAGCAAACGCCGCTCTGTGCGGGCAAAAAACAATGAACTGGCCAAGCATGGCACGCCAAAGGCAATCTGGCCCATTGTGGTGTTCGACGAAAGCCACCGCATCCGCAATCCGAACTCGCAACAGGGCCTCGCCTGCCGCCAGATGGCCGATGCGGCCACGTTTGCGATCTACATGAGCGCCACCGCGGGTCAGGCCCCGCATGAGTTGTCGTACCTCGGGCGTTTGCTCGGCTTCGCGGCTGGCGTGCAAACCGGTAGCCTCGACGGTTTCCGGTTGCTGATGAAGCAACTCGGCATCGGCAAGGCACGCGGACGCTGGAAGAACTGGTCCTGGGCGCCCAACGAGCGCGATCGAAACCTGATGGCGGATCTACTCTACAAGGGCGAACGTGCGATTGGCCTGCGGCGGCGCCCCGGCGATATCGCGGGCTGGCCCGAGGTGCAGCGCGAGCTCGCCCCGGTGGCACTCGATGCACCGTCTCGCAGATTGTACCAGACATCATGGAGGGCCTTCCGCACCGAACTCGGCCTGCTCGGTGGCAGCACGCGCACGCCCTCGGGGCGCGTAGCGGAATTGCGGTTCCGGCAAAAGGCCAGCCTGCTGCGCGTATCAGGGACGGCGGATTTTGCTGAAACGCTGTTCGACAATGGCGAACAGGTCGCCATTTCCGTCGCGTTTCTCGAAACCAGCGCCGCATTGGCGGCCATGCTGACCGCACGCGGCTACCGCGCAGGCATCATCAATGGCGAGCAATCGGCTGATGCGAACGAAAGCACGCGCGTGGCGTTCCAGACCGGGAAGCTTGATGTCGTGATTTTCACGGTGACCGAGTCGATCTCCCTGCACGAGCGCGAGATGCCGGGCGGTGAGCGCACCCGTGCCCTGATCATCCACGACATGCGCCACAGCGCCATCCAGCTCCAGCAGATCGAGGGTCGCTGCCACCGCGACGGCCAACGCGCCCTCATCCACTACGCCTATGCGGAAGACACGGTGGAAGAGAGTGTGACGGCGCGTGTCATCAACCGCATGTCGTCAATGGACGGGATGGCGGGTGATGATATCAGCATGTTCGATGACATCGCCGAAGAGATGGGCTTCCAACCACGTTAAAACCTCTGCAATACGCCTTTGGGTTCTCGCGCCGCTGACTGCGTTTGACGTCTGTGCGAGCCCCAGAATATGGTCGCGCAAATATTGTTCGCGATTGTTTGAACCTCCTCGCCCTCTGCCGCAACCAACGGAGGCAAGATGATCACCAGCCCACCATCCACGCATAGTGCAGCAGCGACGCAATCCACTGCGGATGCTGATCTGGTGATCAGGATTGCCGACGGCGATGAACTCGCCATGCGGGTGCTCTATTCCCGGCATCAGATGAAGATCTACCGTTTCGTTCTGCGTCTCGTGCGCGATGAAATGGCAGCAGAGGACACGATCAGCGAGGTGTTTCTCGATGTCTGGCGACAGGCCGGGCGGTTCGAGGGGCGCTCCAGCGTGACAACATGGCTGCTCGCCATGGCCCGCAACAAGGCCTGGTCCGCGCTGCGCAAGCGGCGGGAAGCCGGCATTGATGAGGGCGTGGCCGAGCAAATAGAGGACGAAACCGATGATCCGGAAGTGGTGGCACAAAAGGCGGACAAGGGTGCGGCTATGCGTCGGTGCATTGAGAGGCTGACGCCGGATCACCGTGAGGTGATCGATCTCGTTTACTACCATGAGACGTCGCTGGAAGAGGTGGCGGTCATTCTGGATATTCCTGAGAACACCGTGAAGACACGCCTGTTTCACGCCCGAAAGAAACTTTCCGAACTCCTCAAGGACGCCGGAATCGACAGAGGTTGGCCATGAAAAACGCAGCAGAAGACCGGAAGGAGCCCGACGCGATCGAGGATCTGTTGCCCTGGTATGCCACGGGCCGGATCAGCGACGCAGACAAGGCTCGCATCGACAAGGCACTGTTGTCTGACCCCGAGCTTGCCCGCCGTCTGGCGATCATCCGCGAGGAAATCGGCGAAGTGACATTGTCAAACGAGAGCATGTCCGGGCCTTCCAGCCGTGCTTTCGACAAGGTGATGGCCGGTGTCGCGGCGCAGCCCCGGCAAGCGCCCGTTCTGACACGTGCAAGGCAAAGCCTGCTCGATTGGCTGGGCGGCACCTTGCAGGCCTTTTCACCGCGCACTCTGGCACTGGCCGCCTGTACCGCCGTGGCAATCGTGGCGTTGCAGACAGCAATGCTTGGCGGCCTGTTCAGCGCAAACGAGGGCGGCATGCGCTATGACACCGCGTCGGCACCGTCGCAGGTCAACGCGTCAGGCACGTTCGTCATGGTGGCCTTCGCACCAGCAGCAACGGTCGCCGACGTCTCGGCATTTCTCCGGCGCTTTGACGCGAGCATTCAGGATGGCCCACGCGCCAGCGGATTGTTCCGCCTCAAGGTCGGCAGCGAGGTCCTCAATGCCGTACAGCGTGATGCGCTGCTGGATCGCATGAAAAAGGAGACCGCCGTCGTAACCACGGTTGCGACGGCGCAGTGAAGCGGCCAGCGCCGCAGATCAGGTGTTCGTGTGCGGCGCTTGCAATTTTCTCGATTGGGCAGATGATCAGCCGTTGAGGGTAACGCGATGACTTGGTTTCCCCTTTTTGTAGGCCCGCAGCCGGATGAGGACAGCCACGCTACTGGCCGCATCACACTGGCAATCCTGCTCGCAGGATCCATTTTGACGCCCTGGCCAGCTGAAGCCCTGATGCCGGTCGCGCGCGATCAATGGCGGGAGCCAGTGATCGAGACCGTGCAGTTCAGGAACAACAACCAGGGCGGAGGTTTTCGCGGCAATGATCTCTTCAGGTCGCAGATCCCCGAAGCACCTCCCGTTGGACGCCCGCCCGCCGGAAGACCACCTGGAAGACCACCTGGAATGCCCGGTGGTGGCACCTGGGGTAGCGGGCCTGTGATCTTTCCCGACTATGGCCAACGGCCAAGGCCGCCAGTGGTTCTGGATGATGATGACGACTACATTCCACGCCCCCCCCGACGTCGCCCGCTGCCGGTAATCGAAGAGTATGACGATGAACCTGTCGTCCGGCGACGTCCCCAACGCCGCGCTACGCCTCCGGCGGTCGTCCGTGCGCAACCCCGTCCACCGATCGTGCGCCCCCCGGTTGAGGCTGCACGACGGCCGCCCCCGCGTTTGCCGCCAGTGTTCATACCGCTGGCGTCCGAACGGCGGCTGGTGCGAGACGAAGTGCTGGTGGAACTGAGGGACGGCGTCAGCGCCGATACCATTGCCCGCCGCCATCGCCTGACAGCTCTGTCCACGCAGCGTTTCACGCTCGCCAATGTGACCATCGTGCAGTTCCGCGTCGAAGGAGATCGCACCGTCAGGCAAGTGCTGGCAACCATGGCGGGCGATACGAGGATTGCGTCGGCGCAGCCCAACTTCATTTATTCCTTGCAGCAGACACCAAAGCCCGACGAAAAGCCCGCTGGCGAAGCGCCGCTCGAACCACAAGGCATTTCAGCACAGCCAGAGGGCCCATCGGTTCCCTCGACAGTGCCTGACGTAGAGCCGCTTCCGGTGGTCATCGCGCCCGCTCCGACCGCCGCAGCGGTCGAGACTGCCACAGCGGTTGAACGAAAAGCGCAGTACAGTCTCGGCAAGATGGGCATCGATGCCGCCCACCTGATCTCGCGCGGCAACCGGATTCGTGTTGTCGTGATCGACACCGCGGTGGATGAGCAGCACCCTGAACTGGAAGGTGTCGTATCACGCCGTTTCGACGCGATTGGCCCTGAAGGAACGTCGAATGCGGGTGCGGTGGACAACCACGGTACGGCCATCGCCGGTGCCATCATCGCCAAGTCGGCCCTGCAGGGTGTCTCGCCTGCAGCAGAACTGCTTGTGGCGCGAGCCTTCACCGGCGGCCCCGTCAAGGCTGGCTCGGGTGCGGAAGGCACGACCATGCATATCCTGAAATCCCTTGACTGGGCCCACGCCGAAGGGGCGCGGGTCGTCAACCTCAGCTTCGCCGGCCCGCAGGACAGATTGCTGTCCCGCTCGCTGTTGAGCGGCAGTACGAAAGGCATGATTGCAATCGCAGCCGCAGGCAACGCGGGGCCAAACGCAGCGCCGCTTTATCCAGGCGCGGACCCGTCGGTCATTGCGGTCACGGCAACCGATGCGGATGACAAGATCTTTGCGCAGGCCAATACCGGCAACCATGTGGCCGTGGCGGCTCCGGGCGTTGATATCATCGCCGCCGAACCAGGCAGGCGCTACGGCTTTTCGTCAGGCACCTCGATGGCGGCGGCCCACGTCTCCGGCCTCGTTGCCCTGATGCTCGAGAAGAAGGCCGATCTGGACCTTGTCGGCGTGCGCGCCATCCTCAGCGAAACCGCGCTCGATCTCGGGTCGCGTGGCCATGACCGGGTGTTTGGTGCTGGCCGTATCGACGCGCCCGCCGCCCTCGCCCGCACGTTGAGAGTGGTCATTGCACCCAGGCCCTGAGCGCCCTCAAAAAAAACTTCGAATGTTTTGAACCTTTCTCCGATTCGCCGCGACCAACGGATATGGAGGCCGAATGGTCGACCTCCTCGAACCACCGGAGAACAGCCATGTCAGTCTTTGCAAAATCCATCACCGTCGCGCTCGCCGCCCTGACAGTCGGCACAGCGACCCTCGCTTCCGCCAGCGAAGCGGAAGCCCGCTCGCGCTACTACCGCCACTGGGGTATCGGCGCTGCCGTTCTGGGCGGGATCGCCGTCGGAGGCCTCCTCGCAAGCAGCAACCGTGGCTATGCCGCCCCGGTCTATGACGAGGAAGCTCCCGTCCGCCGCTGCGCAATGGTCGAGCGCGTCAATGCCTACGGTGATGTCATCGGAATGCGCCGCGTCTGCCGCATCAGCTACTGACCGCCCCCGTGCTTCCCGAAGTCTGTGCGGCCTCTCTGGCAACGGAGAGGCCGTTGCTTTGCGCCTGATGATCCGACTCTGACGCTTTTCCGCATCGGCGAACTTCCGGACTTCGACACCCTCCTGCCCGTCTCTCGAGTCGCACAAAAACAATTTCGTTTTTTATTGAACTCTTTCTGCCTCCACCGCGACCAACAGATGAGAGGATCGAATGGTCGAACCTCGGAACCTGGGAGAACCACGATGTCGATCTTCTCGAAAACAGCAGTTGCCGCCCTGACCGTCGTTGCACTCGGCACCGCGGTCCTGACAATCAATTCAGCCGAAGCCAGCCCACGCCACGGCGGTCACGGTCATCATGGTGGCCACGGACACCATGGCGGTTGGGGTCATGGAGGAGGCTGGGGTCACGGCGGCTGGGGTCACCGTGGCTGGGGTCAACACGTTGGTGGCTGGGGTGGACCACTGATCGGCTCGAACTGCCGCGTGGTCATCCGCTACAATGCCTACGGTGACCCCATCGGCCGCCGTCGCGTTTGCTATCCCGGCTACTGACAGACAACTCGACATTCGCGACTGAACCGGCCCTTGCACCTGCAGGGGCCGATTTCTTGCGGGCGCAGTTCCGTTTGAACCAGCCGGACGACGGTCCACCCATTGCGACCGAATGACCGCCAACGGCGAGAGTTTCTTGGTCTCAATGAGGCAGCCCTATGGTTCCTCGATCAGGCTGACATGAGCTGCGACGACCCGCCAGCCATCAGGCGTCCGCATCCAGACCTGGCTTTGGCGGCCAATCTTCCCGGACGAGCTGGGACGGCGAAACAGTGTCCACGCCGTTGCCATGTCTTGACCATAGGTCGTGATGACCGTGCGTTCGAGACTGCGCTGAAGCCCCGACGACGGACGCGCCGCACGAAACGCAGCGATCTCGCCATAGCCATAGAGATTTTCGCCCATGCCGTAGCGGATCGTGTTCTCGCTGTTCAAGAAAAGCGTGTCGAGCACGGCCACATCATTGGTGACCAATGCGCGTTCGTACTCCTGAAACGCAGCCTCGACCTCTGCCTTCACATCCAGGATATTGATCTCCACACTTTGCTCCCCAGTGTCTCGCAACAGGCGCGCGGGCGATCCGGCGCAGTTCCAGCTCATGCGCTCTTCAATGACGCGATGTAGGCACGCCAACCACCAAAGCGCGAGATATCTTCGGCACCAGCCAGCCCCTCGGGCTCCACCAGAAAGCCCTTGGGTGTCGTACCGTCGGCCAGGCGCACCGTGCCGATGCCAAGCGGCGAAGGAATGCCCTGGACAAAGCGGCCAAAGCCATCCGGCGGCAAAGCCCAGACCTCGGTCATGACTGGCAAGCCTGTCCCATCCGCCAACCGCAGCAGGCCGGGTCTCTTGGGAGGACCGCCTGCTAGGGCATGAAAGCGATAGTCCGGCGTTGTTGCCACCGCGCGGCGAAAAATACCACCATTGCCCGTCAATTCATGATTGAGCGGCATGCCTGACAGATGCGCGCCGACGACCACGATTTCGATGAAACCATCGCGTGAAGAGATGGGATGTACCATGTCTGCAGCAGGCAGCGGCTGACCGGTCGCACCAAGCGTGACCGCGCTGGCGCGATGGAATGCCCGGCCGACACTCGCCAGCATGCCATCGCTTCCCGCCTGCGCAATGAAGGTGACGCCGGCCGCCCTTCCATCCGCACGAAACGGTCCGGGCACGGCAAGTGCTGCCTGGTCCAGCAGGTTCACGAAATTGGTATAGGTACCGCAGCGGCTGTTGGGGGTGATCGGATCGGCAGCCAGCGCCTCAAGTGTCGGCGCAACGGGCGTTGTCGGCACGGCCAGCACGGTGATGGTCTTCCAGATCGCGACCGTCTCGCGCCTGAGATCGGCCAACCGGTATTGCGCCTTGAACAAGGCACTCGCGGAGAACCCGTTGGCACCCTCGACGATACGACGCGTAACAGGATGGACGATTTCGGGCTGGCGCGCCAGGACATTGGCGATGGCGGCATGGCGCTCCGCAACCCACGGACCTTCGTAGAGAAGCGCTGCGGTCTCGAAGAATGGGGTCATGTCAACGGGTACAAGCCTTGCGCCACCGAGTACCAGGACACCAAGAGCCTGCTGCCATGCATCCGCCTGCAATTCGTCGCCAAAGAACGTCAGATCTTCGGCGCGGGGCACGCCGATCACCGTTTGCGACGGTGCAGGACCGGGCGCGGAGACGGTCACGGCTTTCGAATAGGGATCAGTGGCGTCATAGGCGGCCATGGTCGAGTAGGCCACGTAAGCGTCATCCACCGTGAGTGCGAAGACCGAGACACAGTCGAGCGTACGGCACGCAGGGATCACACCCGATGTGGAGATCGCACCCAGTGTCGGCTTGAGACCTACGATGTTGTTCAGGCCAGCAGGAACCCGGCCTGAGCCGGCGGTATCGGTGCCAAGGGCGAAAGTGACCAGCCCCTGCGCAACCGCGACCGCTGACCCGGATGAGGATCCGCCGGGTACAAGTGCGGGATCGATGGCGTTCCTCGGGATGGGATAGGGAGAGCGTACCCCAACAAGACCCGTTGCAAACTGGTCCAGGTTGGTCTTGCCGATCAGGATCGCACCCGCATCCAGCAGACGCTGCACGCAGGTCGCGGTTGCCGTCGGTTGATAGGCAAAGCCAGGACAGGCCGCGGTTGTCGGAACACCTGCAACATCGATGTTGTCCTTCACCGCAAAGGGCACGCCGAAAAGCGGCAGACGCTCGTGATCGCCCATAGCCAAGGCGCTGGCCGCAGCAATCGCCGTTGACTTGTCCAGCAGCGTGATAAAAATTCCTGCATCGCCCAATGCGCCTATGCGACGATGGACCTCCGCGACAATTGCGGAGGGCAAACCGCCAGCAGCATAGAACGCGCGCAAGGATTGAAGGTCAAAGATCGCGGGCAAGGAAATTGACGTCATGGTCTTTGAAACTTCTTCAGGCTACAGGCGGCACAATCTTTTCGGAATTTCAGCAAGGGTCATGCCATTTGGCTGTGTCTGATGATGCTGTGCTGATCGCCGGAAAAATTGAGGCGGTCAATGTCTTGATGTCGAGAGCATCGAGGGGGGCGGCC
>JANMFA010000593.1:0-13458 GCA_031377545.1 Hyphomicrobiales bacterium
GCCGAGCGATGGCCGAGAAATTCGACACGATCCTGAAGGGCGGCACTGTCGTCAACCACGATGGCACGGGTATCCGCGACATCGGGATCAAGGATGGTCGCATTGCTGCCATTGGCAGTCTTTCCGGAGCGAGCGCCGGCGAGACGGTCGATTGCAAGGGCCTGCACGTGCTGCCGGGCGTGATCGACAGCCAGGTGCATTTCCGCGAGCCGGGCCTGACCCACAAGGAGGATCTGGAGACCGGCTCCCGCGCGGCTGTGATGGGTGGCGTGACTGCTGTTTTCGAGATGCCCAACACCAACCCGCTCACGACATCGCCGGAGGCGCTGGAAGGCAAGCTGAAAGCCGCACACCATCGCATGCACTGCGATTTCGCCTTCTGGGTAGGCGGCACCCATGAGAACGCCCGGGATGTGCCCGAACTCGAGCGGTTGCCCGGCACGCCCGGCATCAAGGTGTTCATGGGTTCGTCCACCGGATCGCTGCTGGTGGAGGACGACGACGGCGTGCGCGAAATCCTCAGGCGTACGCGCCGCCGCGCGGCCTTCCATTCCGAGGACGAGGCGCGGCTGCGCGAGCGTATGGCCTTGCGGGTGCCGGGCGATCCGTCATCCCACCCGGTCTGGCGTGATGTGGAAACGGCCATGCGCTGCACGCGACGGCTGGTCGGCATCGCCCGCGAGACCGGGGCACGCATCCACGTGCTGCACATCTCGACCGCTGACGAGATTGCGTTTCTTCGGGCCCACAAGAACGTTGCGACCTGCGAGGCAACGCCGCACCATCTCACTCTTGTTGCCCCCGATTGCTACAAGCGGCTGGGGGCCTATGCTCAGATGAATCCGCCGGTGCGTGATGACAGCCATCGGCAGGGCATCTGGAGTGGCGTGGCGCAGGGAATCGTCGATGTGCTGGGTTCCGATCATGCACCGCACACACATGAGGAAAAGCAGCATGCCTATCCTGCCACGCATTCCGGCATGACCGGCGTGCAGACGCTGGTGCCGATCATGCTCGATCACGTGAATGCCGGGCGCCTGACACTGGAGCGTTTCGTGGATCTCACCAGCGCCGGTCCCAAGCGCCTCTTCGGTATCGCGAACAAGGGGCGCATCGCCGCGGGCTATGACGCCGACTTCACCATCGTCGATATGAAGCGCCAGAAAACGATCACCAACGACTGGATCGCCTCACGCTGTGGCTGGACACCGTATGACGGCGTCGCCGTCACGGGTTGGGCTGTCGGCACGGTTGTGCGTGGCCGCCGCGTGATGTGGGACGGCACGCTTGATGCAACCGGAACGGGAGAAGCCGTGCGCTTCGAGGAAGTCATTGCTGGGTAAGATCGGCATTGCTGTGGCCCCACATTTTTTTATCGCGATTCGCGTCAATCCGCTTGACACGGGTCTTTGCGTGGCAAAATGAAAAGCCTCTTGGGGTGCGCATAAATAACTTAACAATATCAGTGCTTTGAACTGTAAGAAGAATTCCGGGAATGGCAAAACGGAAGATTGTGGCAAGCTGTAAAAATGATTGATTCGATCATTCCGGGTGCGGAATTATTAATCCATTGAAGTAGCGCTGTAACGCTTTCGTGATGGTTTTCAGGGGCTTAGTCTGGCGTCAACCGTCTGTGGAAAACCCGCTGGAAAATCGGCATCGAACCGCGCCGCACAGACCCTGTTGAAAAGCAGTTGATGGCCTCCGACGAGCCTGTGTACAGACATGGGTGTCGCCCCTCGGCGGCACAATCACCTGATTGAGCACAAGACACGCCGGTGCGTCGAAGGACGCGCTGCGGGGGCGTTTTGCTGCGGTTTCAGCTGAAAGATGGTGCAGACAATGAACGGGGAGCATGTCTTCACCGAACGCTGATCTGTGGTGTGAAATGAAGAACGATGGCGTGTGGTTTCGAATTGCTGGAAAGAGCAACACGGATCCAGAACGGATGGCCGTTGACGGGTCAGCCGGCGCAAACGGGCCAGCAGCTGCGTTCCGCTGCGTCCTGCTAACCGTCCCTGCCTTCCTTCCGGGAAGGCTGGATCACATAACAAGAAAAGCAGACTGGAACGTTCATGTATTCGAGAAACAGCGATCAGATCGGAGAAGCCTTTCCGTTTGACAGCATCTCTGCCCATAATCCGTCCATCGACACGCCGATTGCTTCATCCAGCGACATCGACGGGATCTGGTTGCGCCTGAAGGCGCGTCTGCGGGCAGAGCTTGGCGAGGATGTTTTCAACAGCTGGTTCCCGCGCATGGAACTGGTCGAGGTGGCCGACGGTGTTGTGCATCTGAGCGTGCCGACCAAATTCCTGAAAAGCTGGGTCAACAGCCACTATCGGGACCGCATCCGGCGCCTGTTCGTGGAGCAGAATTGCGGCGTCGAGGATGTCGAGCTCGTGGTACGCGTCACCGGCCAGCGCACAATGGCAGCACGCGCTGCCGCCAGCATCGAGATGACAGAAGCGCGGCAGGCCGCCACGTCATCGGTTGAACGGCAGGCGGTCGGCCATCCGGCTCAGGTGCAGGCCGATTCCGGCGGCTTTGTCGGATCACCGCTGGATCGCCGCTTGTCTTTCCAGTCGTTCCTTGTGGGCCAGTCCAATGCCTTCGCCATGCGGCAGCACAGCAGGTGGCGCGGGCCCAGACCGGTGACAAGCCGATTTACAACCCGCTTTACATTCATTCTGCGGTGGGTCTGGGCAAAACCCATCTCTGTCAGGCGCTGGCCCAGTCCATGGAGGATTCCGGCCGTCGCATCGTTTACCTGACGGCGGAGCGCTTCATGTATGGCTTCGTCGCTGCGCTGAAGGCGCAGACAGCCATCGCTTTCAAGGAGCGGCTGAGGGCGATTGACGTGCTGGTGATCGACGATGTGCAGTTTCTCACCGGCAAATCGATCCAGCAGGAATTCTGCCACACCATGAATGCCCTGATTGATGCGGGCAAGCAGGTGATCATCGCCGCCGACCGCCCGCCGTGCGATCTGGAAGCTGTCGAGGACCGCATGCGCTCGCGCCTGCAGGCCGGTCTGGTCGTCGAGATGAGTGCGCTGGATGAGGCCTTGCGCGTCAAGATCCTCGAGACTCGCATTGCGGCTGCCCGCACCCACCTGCCGACTTTCGACGTGCGCCCGGAAGTTGTGGTCTGGCTGGCACGCCAGCTGACCGCCAATGGCCGCGATCTCGAGGGTGCGGTCAACCGCATGCTCGCCCATGCGACACAGTCAGGGGTACCACTGGACCTGCCGACGGCAGAAACCGCAATCAAGGATCTGATCCGCACCCGCGAACCCAAGAAGGTCAAGATCGAGGATATCCAGCGTCTGGTGGCCAGCCACTACAACATCAGCAAATCCGACATCCTCTCGTCACGACGGACCGCGACGGTCGTTCGGCCCCGGCAGATCGCCATGTTTCTGTCCAAAGCGCTGACATTGCGCTCCCTGCCGGAGATCGGCCGCCGTTTCGGAGGCCGCGATCACACCACCGTGCTGCATGCCGTGCGCAAGATCGAGAGCCTGACAGGGCTTGATACGGCGCTGGCCGGCGAGATCGACCTGTTGAAGCGGATGCTGCAGGAGTAATCCGCTCCAGCGGGGCCACGCGGGCCCTGAGGCACCTTCGGTCCCTGCAAGCTGTGGATGACGACCCTTCGTCGTCTGCGCCAGCCTTGGGCACGCATGGAACCCCTTGAGTTTTGGTTCAGGGCGCGGCAACGTCTTCGGCCATAGGTCGGGAGGGTGGCGTGCGCTTGCAAGCGTCCTCCCCTGAGTATCGAGGCCAGAACACCCCATGAAGGTCACTGTCGAACAATCCGCGCTGCTGAAGTCGCTGGCCCATGTCCATCGCATCGTCGAACGGCGGAATACCATTCCCATTCTGTCCACCGTGCAGCTGCGCGCTGCAGGCGGCAGCCTGCAGCTGAAGGCAACAGATCTGGACATCGAGGTTGTGGAAACGCTCTCGGCCGAAGCCAGCATGGATGGCGCGATCACGGTCCCGGCCCATACGCTCTATGATATCGTGCGCAAATTGCCGGACGGGGCCCAGGTTGCGGTGGAAACGGCGATCGACGCCGGGCAGATCGTCCTGCGGTCGGGTCGGTCGCGTTTCACGCTGCAGGCGCTGCCTGAACAGGATTTCCCGGACATGGCGGCGGGTGAGCTGTCGCACCGCTTCACCATCGCCGCGAAGGAAATGCAGCGCCTGATCGAGAAGACCCAGTTCGCCATCTCGACCGAAGAAACGCGCTATTATCTCAACGGCATCTACATGCACACGGTTGATACCGACGCTGGCGTGATGCTGCGGGCGGTTGCAACGGACGGTCACCGGCTGGCGCGGTCCGAATTGCCGGCTCCCGCCGGTGCCGCTGGAATGCCGGGCGTCATTGTCCCGCGCAAGACAGTGGCCGAGGCCCTGAAGCTGGTGGCCGAGCACGACGGAGATATCTCGGTGGAACTGTCGACCGCCAAGATCCGCTTCGTCATCGGCAACGTGGTGCTGACGTCGAAGCTCATCGACGGCACCTTCCCCGATTACACCCGCGTCATTCCTGTCGCCAATGACAAGCGGCTGGTGGTGGAGCGGGCGGATTTCACACGCTCGGTTGATCGTGTCTCGACGATTTCGTCCGAACGGGGCCGCGCCGTAAAGCTTTCGCTTGCCGACGGCAAGCTTACGCTCTCGGTCAACAACCCCGATGCGGGCAATGCCGTCGAGGAAATCGAGGTGGATTACGATTCCGGCCCCATCGATGTCGGCTTCAACGCCCGTTATCTCCTTGATATCGCCAACCAGCTCGAAGGGGATACCGCGTTGTTCAAGATGGCGGATCCGTCGTCGCCCACCTTGATCCTTGATCGCGAAGGCTCATCCACGCTCTATGTGTTGATGCCGATGCGGGTCTGACCGGGGCCACCGTGAACGCCGTCCGGCGTCTGGTCCTTTCTGACTTTCGCAACTATCCGGCGCTTGATCTCATGGTCGATGCACCGATGGTGGCGCTGGTTGGAGAGAATGGCGCTGGCAAGACCAACATTCTCGAGGCCCTGTCGCTGTTCTCGCCAGGCCGGGGGTTGCGGCGGGCGGACTTTGGTGACGTGATCCGCCAGGGTGCCGAACGCGGCTTCGCGGTTTCCATGGAAATCGAAAGTGGCCTCGGGCTGGTGCAGCTGGGAGCCGGTTTCGAGCCCGGCGCGGAAGGTGGTCGCCGCTGCCGCATCGACCGCGAGCCTGTCAGTTCCGCCACCGCTTTTGCCGATCATTGCCGCCTGATCTGGTTGACGCCGGACAATGATGGCCTCTTCCGAGGACCCGCCGGAGACCGCCGCCGTTTTCTGGACCGGCTGGTGCTGGCCGTCGACAGCAGCCATGGCGCACGTGTCAATGCGCTGGAAAAAGCGCTACGCTCGCGCAACCGGCTGCTTGAGAACGCGCGGCCAGATGCGCAATGGCTGGACGCGATCGAGCGCGAGATGGCTGAAACCGCCGTGGCCGTCGCAGCCGCCCGTCGGGAAACGGTCAACCGGCTGCGCGGTGTCATTGAAGCGGATCATCAGACTGACTCGCCCTTTCCCTTTGCAATCGTTGCGCTGGAAGGCGAACTTGAAACCGCGCTGGCGGGTGCAGCTGCCCTCGCCGTCGAAGAAAGCTATCGCCAGACGCTCCGCGACAATCGCTGGCGGGACCAGGCCGCAGGCCGCACCCTGGTCGGCCCCAACACTTCGGATCTGAGTGTCCGCCACGGCCCCAAGGACATCCCGGCCGAACGCTCCTCCACCGGCGAACAGAAGGCGCTGTTGATCGGACTGATCCTGGCCCACGCCCGGCTGGTGCAGCAGATGTCGGGCATGGCACCGCTGGTACTGCTCGATGAGGTGGCTGCGCATCTTGATCCGCGACGGCGAGAAGCGCTTTATCAGCGCCTGGCGGGGATCGGCGGGCAGGTCTGGATGACGGGAACGGACGGTTCGCTTTTCGACGCAATGCCGGAAGGTGCGCAGCGGCTGCATGTGGTGCAGGGCCGGATCGGCTAAACTGCAGTAAAAATTGCTGCGTGTCCCGAAGGTTAACAAATTTTTGACGTCATCCATGCAAGTGTTTTGCAAAGTGCAGTGTGGGCTTCGTTCTCTCTGCATGATTCAACGCTGATTTTCATTGCGGGGCTCCGTCCAGCCCCATCGGGGCAAACCATGACAAGACCCGGCCATCACAGGCATTTGGCTTCCGACCAGTTGCGCAAGATGCGCGGCGCGTTCCTTGGCATTGGCGCCTTTTCCGGCTGCATCAACATCCTGATGCTGTCTGGATCGATCTACATGCTGCAGGTCTATGACCGTGTGCTCACCAGCCGCAGCATTCCCACGCTGATTGGCATCTCCCTGATCGTTCTCGCGGCGTTTGTGCTGCAGGGCTTTCTCGACACGATCCGTACGCGCATGCTGGCACGCACCGGCGCGCAGTTCGACGAGGCCCTGTCGCCGTCCATCTTCGACATAATGCGCAAGCTGCCACTGCGGGGCGCGCGCTCGGACCAGTCGATGCAAGGCGTGCGCGATCTCGATACGGTGCGTGGATTTCTGGGCGGCATGGGACCAACGGCATTCTTCGACATGCCATTCATGCCGATCTTCTTTATCGCCTGCTTCCTGCTGCATCCCTATCTGGGTGTTCTGGCCCTCATCGGCGGCCTCGTGATCATCGGATTGACGCTGTGGACCGAGCGCCTGACCAAGCAGGGTACGCTGGCGCTGACGAGTGCGGGTGCCGAGCGCATGATGCTGGCGGAAGCCAGCCGCCGCAATGCCGAGGCGCTGCAGGCCATGGGCATGGGCGCGGTGTTCCAGGAGCGCTGGAAGATCCTGAACGACCGCTTTGTCTCGACACAGCTGAAAGTGTCTGATTCCAGCAACAGCATAGGCTCCGCCGCAAAGATTTTCCGCATGGCGTTCCAGTCCGCCGTGCTGGGTTTTGGAGCCTATCTCGTGATCCAGCAGCAGATGTCGGGTGGGGCCATGATCGCGGCGTCCATCCTGACGTCACGGGCTCTGGCCCCCATCGAAACCGCCGTAGCGCACTGGAAGGGGTTCGTGGCGTCCCGCCAGGCGATCGGACGCCTGAACGACCTCATGGCGCATGCCGCGGCTGAACCGGAGCGCACCGAACTGCCGGAACCCAAGAGCCATTTCACGGCGGAAGACGTCGCGGTTGGCATTCCCGGTCGTCCAACGCCCATCGTCATGGGCGCGACGCTGCAGCTGAAAGGTGGCGAGGGTCTCCTGCTCATCGGTCCCAGCGGCAGCGGCAAGTCGACGCTGGTGCGGTCGTTGGCAGGTGTCTGGCCGGTGTTGCGCGGCAGTGTCCGTCTCGATGGTGCCGCGCTCGATCAGTGGAATCCCGAGCAGCTTGGCCGCCACCTCGGCTACATGCCGCAGGATGTCGAGCTCTTTGAAGGCACGATTGCCGAGAACATCGCCCGGTTCAACCCTGAGGCGAAGGATGACGAGATCGTCGCCGCGGCCAAGGCTGCAGGTGCGCATGACATGATCCTGAAGTTTGCGGCGGGCTATGATACCCGCCTCGGCGAAGCCGGAATGACGCTGTCGGGCGGCCAGCGCCAGCGGGTAGGGCTTGCCCGCGCCATGTTCCGCGACCCGTTCCTGCTCATCCTCGACGAACCGAATTCCAACCTCGACCAGGACGGCGAATCGGCCCTGGTGGACGCTGTTGTGGCAATCCGCGGGCGTGGCGGCATCGTCATCATCGTGTCCCACAAGACGAGCCTGCTCAATGCGATGGACTATGTCGGGCGCGTGCATGATGGCCGCCTGCAGGTGATCACCCGCGAGGAATACCGCCAGAACATGATCAAGGCGGCGCAGACCATGCAGGCCCATTCCGGTGTGCCTTCCGCCTCCGCGCCACAGTCCTCCGACACACAGCCTGCACCGTTTCCGGTCGGCCCGGGTGCTGTCCCGCCGCAATCGCGACCGCCTGGTGCGAACGTCCAGCAGCAGATGGCGTTGCTGCGTGCAGCGGCAAACGGAACAGCGGGCACAAAAGCCGCATCGGGCAAGGGTGATTGATCATGCACAACGCGCCAAAAAAATCGGCCTATTCCGGCTCCATGCGACGTTCCTTCGTGGCGGGCGTCTCAGCGCTCGCGCTGTTTGGCGGCACCATCGGCCTTTGGGCGGGTACATCCCCCCTGGCGGGAGCGGTTGTGGCGTCGGGCCAGTTCGTGGTGGATACCAATGTCAAGAAGATCCAGCACCAGACAGGCGGCATCGTTGCAGTCCTCCCAGTCCGCGAAGGCCAACGGGTCAAGGCGGGCGAGCTCGTTCTGCAGCTCGACGAGACGCTGACGCGCGCCAACCTGCAGGTCATCGTCAAGCAGCTCGATGAGATCATGGCCCGCATGGCGCGACTCGAGGCCGAGCGCAACGGCGGCCCGATGGTCCTGGTGCCTGAACTGCAGGCCCGCATGGCGCAGCCCGATGTCGCGAAATCGGTCATGGACGAGATGCGGTTGCTGGAAACCCGGCGCTCGCAGCGCGAGGGCCAGAAGCAGCAGCTGGGCAAGCGCATGGAACAGCTCGCTGAAGAAATGACGGGTATCCGCGCGCAGGTTGTGTCTCGCGACGAGCAGATGCGGCTTCTTCGTGTTGAGCTCGAAGGCCTGCGCGATCTTTTCAAGCGCAATCTGGTACCCATCACGCGCATCATGCCGCTGGAGCGCGAGGCCGCCAACATGCTGGGCCAGAAAGGCCAGTTGATTGCCCAGAACGCGCAATCCGAAGGCAAGATCTCCGAAATCCGCATCCAGTTGCTTCAGCTCGACATCGACATGCAGACCGAGACTGGCAAGGAACTGCGCGAACTGCAGTCCAAGAGCGCCGAGCTTCTGGAGCGCAAGGTTGCGGCGGAAGACCAGCTGAAGCGGGTGGATATCCGCTCGCCGATCGATGGTTATGTCCACCAGCTCAATGCCCATACGGTCGGAGGCGTCATCTCGCCCGCAGAGCCTGCCATGCTGATCGTGCCATTGAACGAAGAGCTGCTGATCGAGGCTCGTGTCCAGCCCAACGACATTGACCAGTTGCATCTGGGCCAGAAAGCTGTGGTCAAGGTGCAGGCCGGCAACCAGCGGATCACGCCGGAGATTGCCGGAACCGTCTCGCGCATCGCCGCCGATGTGACCCGCGAACAGCAGACCGGCATGGTCTATTATCTCGTGCGCATCTCGCTTCCGGTCAGCGAGGTGGAGAAGCTGGGTGATCTGAAAATCATGTCGGGCATGCAGGCCGAGAGCTATATCCAGACATCCGAGCGCACGCCGTTCGAATACATGGTGAAGCCGCTCAAGGATCAGTTCAACCGCGCCTTCCGCGAACGCTGACCTCTCAGGCTTGATCGCACCCCGCATTGCAAGTTTCGGCCTGACGCCTTAACTCAGGCGGACCATGACCGATGCCTTCTACAGCCTCGCCAATCCGCAGCGCTTCAGCCGTTGGGCTGACCGCCTGTTGCCTTGGCTGGCGGCGGCGACCATCATCGCACTCCTGATTGGCCAGTACGGAGCGTGGTTCGTCGCACCGCCGGACTACCAGCAGGGCGAGACGATCCGCATCAAATATGTGCATGTGCCCACGGCCTGGATGGCGATGTTCGCCTGGGTGATGATGGCTGTTTCCGCGCTGGGAACCCTGATCTTCCGGCATCCGCTGGCCGATGTGGCACAAAAGGCAGCGGCTCCCATCGGCGCGGCATTCTGCGCCGTCTGCCTGATCACCGGATCACTCTGGGGAAAGCCGATGTGGGGGACGTGGTGGGTATGGGATGCACGCCTGACCTCCATGCTGGTACTGCTCCTGATGTATTTTGGTGTCATGGCGCTGTGGCGGGCCATCGAGGATCAGGGGCAGGCCGCCCGGGCCGTCTCGATCGTGACGCTGGTCGGTGCCATCAACATCCCGATCATCAAGTTTTCCGTGGAATGGTGGAACACGCTGCACCAGCCGGCCTCCGTGCTGCGGTTGGACGGACCGACCATTCATTCCTCCATGCTCTGGCCCTTGCTGGTGATGGGTTTGGCTGCAGTGCTGCTGTTTGCGACGCTGCTGGTCCTGCGCATGCGGACCGAGTTGATGGAGCGCCGCCTGCGCCGCCTTGCCATGAATGCCGCGCGGGAGAGCGCGTAATGGAGTTGGGCAAGAACGCCGGTTTCATCCTCGCGAGCTACGCGGCGACGATTGTGATCATCGGGGGCTTTGTCTGGCAGTCCGTGCGCCGCTACGGCGCGGCGAAGCGCCGTTTCGCGGAAAAGCCGGAGTCGGACCATGGCTGATGCCGCACCCGCGCCGCGCCGATCGCTGCTTGTC
The DNA here is from genome assembly GCA_031377545.1 of Hyphomicrobiales bacterium. Lineage (GTDB taxonomy): Bacteria > Pseudomonadota > Alphaproteobacteria > Rhizobiales > Beijerinckiaceae > JADCCX01. The sequence continues at coordinate 10,388 of JANMFA010000593.1, forward strand.
CTGTTGCCGTTGATGCTGTTCGGTGCCTTGGCCGCTCTGTTCCTGAGTGGGCTGCTTGGCAACAGTGGCAGCCGTCTGCCGTCAACCCTTATCGCGCGCCCTGCGCCGGAGTTCTCCCTGCCTGGGCTTGATGGCCTCGCACGCGACGGTGTTGCGGTGCCTGGCTTCGGCAAGGCCGATCTTGGGTCAGGCCGCGTCACGCTGGTCAATATCTTCGCTTCATGGTGCGCTCCATGCCATGCCGAGCATCCCTTTCTGATGGAGCTGTCCAGGGACAATCGCATCCGCCTCATGGGCATCAACCAGAAGGACACGCCCGAGAACGCCCGCCGCTTTCTGGGCGCGAAGGGCAACCCCTACGCCGCCGTCGGTGTCGATCCCAATGGCCGCGGTTCCATCGAGTGGGGGGTTTACGGCGTACCGGAAACCTTCATCGTGAAGGGAGACGGCACGATCTCGCACAAGCTCGTCGGGCCGCTCACGGATGCCAATCTCGCAGGCTTCAAAGCTGAGATCGAGAAGGCACTAAGGTAGTCTGATGCTCCGGCAGGAACGCTTTCGCTGGTCACTGTGGCCCATCGGTGTCGGCTGGCTGCTGGCCGCGTGGCTCGCCTGGCACGGTGCGCATGATCTCACCGCGCTTCTCAAGGGCAAGCCACTGTTCCGTGGTTTTGTTTTCGGCTTTCTCGAAAATCTGCCTGTCGCCTGGCAGATAGGCCTCGCAATGAGCCAGGTCGCCCTGCTCGCGTTGGCCCTGCCATCGTTTATCGGCTTCCTCGCGCGCCGCACCTTGCTGACCATCGGCGACAAAGGCCTGACATTCGACCGCTGGATCGGCTGGCGGCGGGTGGAATGGCCCGACATCGTCAGGCTGGAGTTTTCCTTCGGCGATGCGGTTTTTCATCTGCGCGAGGAGGGCAAGCTCACGACATTGCGCTTCAGGCCATGGACCATAGGTCTGGATTCAGAGGCATTTCTGGCGCTTGTCGAGCGTCATCAGCCGCGCCTGACGCCGGATGAGGACGAGGGTCAGCCCTGGGCGCGCTCGTCCTCGTTCAATGCGTAGCGCTGCAGGATCCCGACCTGGGACATGGCAAAGACGATGGTCAGCGGCATCACGCCCCAGACCTTGAAGGCCACCCAGAAATCGGTCGAGAACATGCGCCAGACGACCTCATTGATGGCGGCCAGCACGAAAAAGAACACACCCCAGCGGAGAGTAAGCTTGCTCCAGCCCTCCTGCGTCAGGCTGAACACGCTGTCCAGCACATAGGGAAGCAGTGGCCGTCCCAGGGCAAGGCCGCCCAGCAGCACTGCGCCGAACAGGGAGTTCACGATGGTCGGTTTCAGCTTGATGAAGAGATCGTTCTGCAACCACAGTGTCAGCCCGCCGAAAACGAGTACGACCACGCCCGAGACCAGCGGCATGATCGGCAGCTTCTTCAGCAACACCCTGGTCAGCACCAGTGAGACCAGCATGGCGATCATGAAAGCGGCCGTGGCGACGAAGATGCTGCTCTGAGGGCCATCGATCAGCGAACCTGGCAAAAACACCCGCAGCAGGGGCCGGAACAGGTCCGGCTTGTTGTTGGACAGGAAGAACACCATCAGCGGGCCCATCTCGAGCACGAGCTTGAGCCACGCGTTTTCGGGGGGCTTGGCGGCGGTGGCCGGAGATGGCGTGGGGGAAGGCTTGCTCATGGCGGATGGATATAGCGATGATTGCGGTGAATCAAAGCCGTTTGATGGAGGTTACAGGGCCGAAACTATTTGCAAGGATGCGCGAGACCGCTGTTTGCAGCGGTTCGCTCGCCACCATCATGTGGTGGCCATTGGCATGCAGAATGGTCTGCGCGTCGCGCATCATGCCGCAATGCCCCTTCCAGAACACAACGTCGCCGCGCCTGAGCCCTGACAGATCCGGCGTCAGGGGCAGGTCGTTTGGGAAGAAGCGCTCAAGCATGTCGCTGTCGCGCGGGGCTGCGATGCCCGCCTCGCGCAATGTGGTCTGCAGCAGGCCGGAGCAATCGAGCCCGACGCTGGTGCGCCCGCCCCAGAGATACGGCGTGCCCACATAGGCCTCGGCAATGCTGACAAAATCCGCAACCGCTTCCGTCACCGCCGCAAGATGGGGGGCATAGACATAGCCGCCCCGGTCAAGCACAGCGAAATCCCTCTCGAAACGCACAACAGAGAGCTGTGCTCCCTGGGGAGCGAGTATGGGATCAGGCACCTTGATGCTGGGACCAGCATAGACATAGCTGCGCAGGACGCTGACCCGGTGAGTCGCGGGGGCGCCCGCAGGCTCAAGGCTGACCGAGGGCAGCCAGCCGACATAACCATCACGCACGGCCTGTACGTAGCCCCAGCCCTCCATCTCGTCGAAGAGGGAGAGCGCCTCGCCGAAGATCACCTCGGTGTCGATGCCCGCATCCGTGCCGGGGCGCGGCCTGAGCGCCGTGATGCCAGCCGCCAGCCGCATGGGAGTGCCCGATGTTCCGGCAGGCACATCAGGCGTCAGGCGGCGGTCCGGAATGGTCACAGGTGTAGCTCTCTGGCGTTGGTGATCACAAGATCACCGAGCTTTTCCAGAAAAAGCGCGCCTTGCACAGTCCGTTGCACGATCACATTGCGCCGGTCTGCCGGATCACGCCGCCGGGCCACCAGATCCATCTCCCCCATAGCGTCGAGAGCGCGGGTGATGACGGGCTTGGTGACGTTGAGCTTCTGTGCCAGCCCCCGCACGGTATGCGGTGGCAGGTCCATGTAGATCGTCAACAGGATGGCGAGCTGCCGGTTTGACAGGTCCACGCCGCCCTCGCGCACCTGGGCGAGCGACACATCGTGCAGCAGGCGCAAGGCCTGCGAATGGCTGAACTCGACCGACATCCACGCAGCACTGGCACAAAACCGTTACGGAGCCGTATTGAATCGCCGGTTAGCGTTAAAATGCAAGGGGCATTTATTCCTTCCCTCTTGGGGAAGAAAAGTATCGCTTCACCCCTTGCTCTTCTCGTACCGTGCCTTTGTCTCGGCATTCATCGGATACAGCCCCGGCAGCGGCAAGCCCT
>JANMFA010000633.1:0-8689 GCA_031377545.1 Hyphomicrobiales bacterium
ACCAGCGGGAAGACGATCACGGTCGTCACCGCCATCGCCAGGAATGGCAGGCTCAGCGCCCTGAGGCCGAACAGAACGGGAGCCCAGCCCGCGAAGGCCAAAGCCAGCGCCGCCCCGGTGGCAAATCGTTGCGCCGCCAGAACATAGGCCAGCGAGAAGGCCATGGTCGCCACGTTGGCTCCCATGCTGCCAAGCACAGCTTCCGCAATGAACGCATCGCCATGCTCCATGGCCAGGAAGACATAGACCGGGCCAGCAGAGACCGGCAGCGTCGCAACCATCGCAGCAACCAGAGGCCCGGTGCGCTCGGCGATCAGCGAGGCAGCGACAACAATGGTCGCCGTTGTCAGCATCTTGACGAGGAGGAAGGTGAGGACGGGGTCAGTGAACGACATGGAGGGCCGGGGTGGCGAGTGCAGGCCATCCTTCTCCCTCGGGAGAAGGTGTCATGCGGAGCATGACGGATGAGGGAAAATCACTGAGGTCCGGGATTTACCCTCATCAGCCCGCGAAAGAAAAGAGCGGGCAGCTTCTCCCAAGGGAGAAGCAAGAAAAAACAGACTCACCCGGGATACCCGAACCGCTTCTTCGTGCCAGACAACGCACCTCTGGCACCTGCATCATTGCCCGCCGAACACAGTACCGCCGCCTGGTCGATCTCAGCACCGATGCGACCGTGCACCGCCTTGTTCACGTGGCCGGTCTGCAGGTCATTGTCCTGCACCGCCCGGAAGCGGGCGATTTCGCCAGCGCAGCCCTGCCCTTCCGGCAGGCGGAAACCCGCAGGCGTGATCAGCGAGGCCGATTGCGGCTGTGCGACGGACGCGGCGGGTGGAGGCGCGGACTGGTTGCAGGCGGCGAGCACAACCATGGCAGAGAAGGCGGCAACGCGTTTCAAGGTCAGTGGGAACATGGTCTTCGGTACTTCACAATGTGACTCGGAAGCCACAGGGCTAGCACCCTCTTCATCAATAATCCACGTTGTTGGCGCGCACCCCTTGCGAAACACCGTTGTTTTACCTACCTTGTGATTCACGAAACAAACTTGCGGAGGGTTCGCATGGCTCGCATTTCTGCCAAGGCCAAAGCGATCGATCTCAGGAAGCAGCTGATGCGGAACACGCTCGCTGCCGCGTCCGCATTGTTCATCCTCGCGCTTCTGCTGCTTATCCGCCCCTGAGGGCCGCATGGGCATAAGCCTGGGCCGTCAGGGGACTTTCGCAGTTCACCCCTGGGTCCGAAGCTTGTAAGGCATGAGTCCTGCGCTTCGGGGATAAGCGACAAGGATTCTCACAATGACTTCCAAGCAAACCAGCGTGTCGAAAGCCGACCGCGTCATCATTTTCGACACCACCTTGCGTGACGGCGAGCAATCGCCCGGTGCCACCATGACCTTCGAGGAGAAGCTCATGGTCGCGGAATGCCTCGACACCATGGGTGTGGATGTCATCGAGGCGGGCTTTCCCATTGCCTCGCAGGGCGATTTCGAGAGCGTCCATGCCATCGCGGGGCGCACGAAGAACGCCGTGATCGCAGGCCTCGCCCGGGCCATCAATGCCGACATCGACCGCTGTGGCGAGGCTGTGCGTCACGCCAAACGCGGCCGCATCCATACGTTCGTGTCCACATCGCCCATTCATCTGCAGTTCCAGATGAAGAAGAGCGAGGACGAGGTGATCGAGATCATCAGGTCCACCGTCGCCCGCGCCCGCAATCTCTTGGATGATATCGAATGGTCCGCGATGGACGCCACGCGCACGCCGATCGATTATCTCTGCCGCTGCATCGAGGTGGCGATTGCGCAGGGCGCGACCACGATCAACCTGCCCGACACCGTGGGCTATGCCACGCCGGACGAGTATCGCGCCATGTTCGAGGCCGTGCGCAACCGGGTGCCGAACGCCGACAAGGCGATCTTCTCCGTCCACACCCACAATGATCTCGGCCTCGCCGTCGCCAATGCACTGGCGGGCGTCGCGGGCGGAGCCCGGCAGATCGAATGCACCATCAACGGCATTGGCGAGCGCGCGGGCAATGCGGCACTCGAAGAGGTCGTGATGGCGATCAAGACGCGCAGCGACGTGCTTCCCTACCAGACCGGCATCGAGGCCACGATGCTCAACCGGGCGTCGAAGCTGGTGTCGGCGGCGGCCTCATTCCCGGTGCAATACAACAAGGCCATCGTCGGCCGGAACGCCTTTGCCCACGAGAGCGGCATTCACCAGGACGGCATGCTGAAGAACGCCACGACCTACGAGATCATGACGCCCGCCTCCGTCGGCGTCACCAAGACCTCGCTGGTCATGGGCAAGCACTCGGGCCGCGCCGCCTTCAAGAGCAAGATGAAGGATCTCGGTTACGAGTTGGGCGACAATGCCGTGGAAGATGCCTTCAACCGCTTCAAGGCACTCGCCGACCGCAAGAAGCACGTTTACGATGAGGACATCGAAGCGCTGGTGGACGAAGGCATCGCCACAGCCGCCGACCGCATGAAGGTCGTGGCGCTCACCGTCATCGCGGGCACGATGGGGCCGCAATCGGCCACGCTGACGCTCGATATCGACGGCGCGCACCAGACCGTGCAATCCACCGGCAATGGTCCTGTCGATGCCATCTTCCACGCGATCCAGAAGCTGGTGCCGCATGTCGCCAAGCTGGAGCTGTATCAGGTCCATGCCGTGACGGAAGGAACCGATGCGCAGGCCGAGGTTTCCGTGCGGCTCGCGGCCGAAGGCCGTTCGGTCACGGGCCGCGCATCCGATCCCGACACTCTCGTGGCCTCGGGCAAGGCGTATCTGTCGGCTCTGAACAAGCTGACGGCGCGCGGTGCCAGGTTGCATTCGACGGCTGTGGGGTGATTCTTTTTTCTCCTTCCCCCCCTGGGGGAAGGTGGCTGCCGAAGGCAGACGGATGAGGGTGAACCCCTGCACTCCGGGTTTCACCCTCATCCGCCCGCCATAGAGGCGGGCACCTTCTCCCAGGGGGGAAGGGAAAGAAAGGTCGCTATGCTCCGCCCTCTCCTTGCCATCCTCGCCCTGACGGCCTCCCTCATGACCGCCACTGCGCAAGACACGCCGCTGAACATGACGCCGGTCGAAGCCGCCAGGCTTGTGACCGACAAGAAGGCCATCCTGATCGACATCCGCACGCCGGAGGAGTGGAAGGAAACCGGCGTTGCCGAAGGCGCACACCGCCTTGACATGAATGACCCCATGTTCACGGCGAAACTCTCGAAGCTGGTGGAAGGCGATCGCACCAGGCCTGTCGCCCTGATCTGCCGTACCGCCAACCGCACCCGCACCGTTCAGGCCGCGCTCATGCAGCAGAGCGGATACTTGCGGGTGATCAACGTCGAAGGCGGGATGATCGGCAACAGCGCCGACAAGGGCTGGATCGCCCATGGCCTGCCGGTGAAGAAGGAAGACTGAGCCTTGGGTTTGCGAACACTCGCTGGTCTCGCGCTCATCATCGCGACCATCACGGAAGGCAACAGCATGGCGCAATCCGGCAACCAGCCGCCCAACCCCGGCACATCGATGCAGCGCGCCCGCCCCGGCGACATCGCCGAATTCGAGGAATTGCAGGCGGCCAGACGCGCGGGAACACGCGCGGCCTATGATCTGTTTCTGGCAAGGCATCCCTCAGGCCGCCATGCCGCGGAGGCCAGGGCAGAGCAGGCAAGGATACCGCAATGAACCGGATCGCGTCAGCCCTGGTCACCGCTGGAGTGGCATTCGTTCTGGCAATGACCGGCGAAAGCGCGGCTCAGAGCCTGTTGACCGGACCATCAGGATTGTACGGAAGCTGGCGCGTTGCGGCGCTCGATGCGCAGGCGTTGCCCCCTGGCAGCGACGCCACACTGATCTTTGGCAACGGCGTTGTCTCGGGCAAGTCGTTCTGCAACCGCTACAACGCCAAGATCGATATCGCGCCCTACACCATGGAAGTCGGCACCATCGCCTCGACGCGGATGGCGTGCCCGCCTCCGGCCATGGCGCAGGAACAGACTTTCCTTGCCATTCTGCGCCAGGCCCGCACCGCGCTCATTCTGGGCACGACCTTGACGCTGAACGCCGCGGACGGGCGGACGATCCGTTTCAGGCGCATGTCAAACTGACATTCTTGCCAACGATCCATTCTCCCGAGCGGAAGCAGTGGCTCCCATCTCTCCCCGCAAGGAGGCGGGATGAAAAGGCGATGGCTTCAATCGATCCGCACATTCGCCTTCGTCGCAACCTCTCCCCAGACCTTCGTTTCCTCGGTGATCAGCTTGACGAAATCCGCCTGACTGGAACCAACCGGCGTCACACCCAGCTTCGCCATGGATTCCATCACGGCAGGCTCCTTCATGATCGCCATCACCTCCTGCGTCAGCCGGTCGGTGATCGCCTTCGGCGTGGACGACGGTGCGAACAGGCCATGCCACGACGTGGAGGCAAAGCCCGGCAGGAACTCTGACATCGTCGGCAGGTTGGGGTCGGCCGCAATGCGCTGCGGGGTCGCCGTCGCCAGCGCACGGATGTTGCCCGCCTGAATCTGCGGCCAGGCCACTGTGATATTGTCGAAAGTCAGCTGGATCTGACCGCCCAGCAGATCCTGCGTCACCTGCGCCGACGAGCGATAGGGCACATGCACGATGTCAACGCCCGCCATCAGCTTGAACAACTCCCCCGCCATATGGATCGACGTGCCCGCGCCCGATGAACCGTAGGAGTATTTGCCGGGGTTCTTCTTCAGCAGTTCAATGAGCTCAGGAACGGTCTTCGCCGGCATAGTGGGATTGACCATCAGCAGGTTGGGCACAAGCGCCACCAGCGAGATCGGCGTGAAATCCTTCACGTGATCAAACGGCATCGTCTTGTAAACATTGGGGTTGATCGCATGGGTCGAGACCGTACCCATGGCGAGCGTGTAGCCATCGCCTGCCGCACGCGCCACGGAGGCCACACCGATGTTGCCGCCCGCCCCTGCCTTGTTCTCGACGATGAACCGCTGGCCCAGCCGCTGCGACAGCCGGTCTGCAATGGTGCGACCCAGAATGTCTGATGTGCCACCTGCGCCGAACGGCACCACGATTGTGACGACCCGGTCCTGCGGCCAGGGTGTCTGAGCGGTCGCCGGCTCAGCCAGTGATGCGACTGCAGCAAAGGCAGCGGAAGCAGCAAGCAAAGAGCGGCGGCTCATGCGCATTGGAATTTCCTCCGAGAGGGCTAGGACAGCCCTATTTGTAAATTTGTCAGACAAATATCGCGCGGTCTGTCGCTCTTGTCCAGTCGGCCGGTTCCGTTGCAATGGAATCCTGCTTGAATTCAGACAGGGGTTGCCCAAGAATACGGTCACAAAAATACGGCCACAAGAATGCCGCAAAACGATCTCGGGAGGATCAATGATATCGCTGTCGATCAATGGGCGCATGCGCGAGGTGTCTGCCGCGCCGGAAACGCCGCTGCTCTGGGTGCTCCGGGAGCATCTCGAACTGACCGGCACGACATATGGCTGCGGCATCGCGGCCTGCGGGGCTTGCACGGTGCATATCGATGGCCAGCCTGCGCGCGCCTGCGCTACCCCCCTGGCCGCAGCGGCGGGCAAATCGGTCATCACCATCGAGGGCCTGCCCGGTGGCGATGGCCATCCGCTGGTGAAAGCCTGGGTTGCCGAGCAGGCGCCGCAATGCGGCTACTGCCAATCGGGCCAGATCATGCAGGCGGCAGCCTTGCTGGCGTCCAACCCCAAACCGACCCGTCAGCAGATCGTCGCCCATATGGATGGCAACATCTGCCGCTGTGGCTCCTATGGCCAGATCATCTCCGCCATCGAGCGGGCGAGCAAGGGAGCCTGAGATGACCACCATGCCATCATCCTTTCGCCCGTCGCGCCGTGCAGTGCTTGCCGGCGGCGCAGGCCTGAGCCTCGCATTCGCCATCGGCGCAGAAACAGGACAGGCCCAGACCGCTGCTGCAGCGGCAGGCAGAGTTAACGCCTATGTGACGATCCTGCCGGATGGCACCATCACCATCATGGCACCCGCACCCGAGATGGGGCAGGCCACCAACACGGCGTTGCCGCTGATCATCGCGGAGGAGCTGGATGCCGACTGGAGCAAGGTCCAGATCCTGACTGCTCCCGTCAACGATGCTTTCAACCACCCCGTCTTCCGCTCGCAGTTCGTCGTGGCCAGTCTCACGACGCGCGCCTACTGGATGCCGCTGCGCACGGCAGGCGCTCAGGCGCGCCGCGTGCTGCTGGATGCGGTGGCTGCCCGCTGGAGCGTGCCGGTCACGGAACTGACGACAGAACCGTCGATGGTGGTGCATGCGGCGTCCAGCCGCCGCATCAGCTTTGGCGACGTCGCAGCCTTCGCCGTGGCCCCTGCAACGCTGCCGGAGATCAAGCCGACGGACCTCAAGCCCGTCTCCAGCTTCCGCCTGATCGGCAAGGATGTTCCGCGCTGGGATGTGCCGGGCAAATCCACCGGGCGCACCCGCTACGCCATCGACGTCAAGGTTCCCGGCATGGTCTATGGCGTGCTGGCGCGCGCCCCCGTAATGGGAGCGAGTGTGAAATCCCACAACGGCGACGACCTGAGGAAGATAGCCGGTGTCACCCATGTGATCCCGATGTCGGCGGGGATCGCCATCGTTGCCGACCGGATGGAAACGGCGCTGGCCGCCCGCGCCGCACTGAAAGCGGAGTGGAACGCCGCAGCAGGCTCTACCTACGATTCCAGCAGGGGGCTCGCGGCGTATCTGGCCGCTGTCCGCGATCCGGCCTCAAAGGCCATCACCGGCCGCAAGACCGGCGAGGCGGAGGACGCGCTGAAGGCAGCGGTGAAAGTGATTTCCGGCGAATTCTCGACGGATTACGTCACCCATGCCCAGATGGAACCGCTGAATGCGGTTGCTTCCGTTTCAGCGGATGGCGTCGAGATCTGGGTGGGCACGCAATGGCCAACACGCGTACGCGACGACGCCGCAAAGATCGCAGGCGTCACGCCGGACAAGGTGAAGGTCAACATGATGCCGATGGGCGGCGGGTTCGGTCGCCGTGCCCATACGGAATATGCGAATGAAGCAGTGGAAGTGTCGAAGGCTGTCGGCAAACCCGTCAAGCTGATCTCGACCCGCGAGGACGACATGGCCAACAGCCATGTGCGCCCGATGACGGCCCACAAGATCGACGTGGGCCTCGATGCTTCCGGCAAGGTGACGGGCTGGAAACACCGCATCGCGGCGGATCTCGTGGTGCCGAACCTCTACGGCATGGCGCGGCTTGATGCCCAGAAGGGCGTGGATCATATCGTGATGGCCCATGCCGATGTGCCGAGCTACGACATCCCCGCCCACCTCGCCGAGCACATCTATCAGGACAGTGGCGTGCGGACAGCGGCGTGGCGCGGCATCGGCGCGGGCCCGAACGCTTTCGCCATCGAGGCGATGATTGACGAGCTGGCGAAAAACGCCGGGCAAGACCCTCTGGCATACCGGTTGGCGCTCCTGAAAGATCCGCGCGCGAAAGCGGTTGTGCAGGCTGCAGCCGACATGGCGGAGTGGTCACGCAGGCGCGAGGGCGCAACGCTGGGCCTTGCCTTCGCCCGCCTCGGCGTGCCGCAGCTTGGCGAGGCAATGTCCGCCGTCGTGGCCGAAACCATGCTGGACCGTGCCACGGGCAAGATCCGCGTCAGCAAGCTGTGGTGTGCAGCCGATGTTGGCTTGCCTGTGCAACCCGGCAACATCGTGCATCAGATCAGGGGCTCTCTGATATGGGGTCTGTCCAGTGCGCTGATCGAGCGGATCACCTTCAAGAACGGTGCCGTGGAGCAGACGAACTATACGGATTATCCTGTTCTGCGCATGTCCGAGATGCCGGACATCGAGGTGCGGGTGCTGCGATCAGGCGATATCCCGATGCCCGTCGGCGAACTCGCACTTGGCGCGGTGATCCCGGCGGTGTCCAACGCGATCGCAACGATGACGGGCAAAAGGTTGCGCAACGCACCGTTCACGACCGCGCGGGTGCAGGAGGCGCTGAAGGGGTGAGGCAGCCCTCCTGATCCTCCCCCGTTTGCAGGGCGGCATCAAGCAGGCGCTCTTTGCGCCCTCCACGTGCGGCGTGTATGCGGATGAGGCGGAATCATCCGCTGGAATCATGCCCACTTGTCCGATCCCTCCCGCCTCATCACAGGTGAACGCCGCGACGAAGACCTGATGGAGGCGTCCATCCGGCCGCAGATCCTGGCGGATTTCGTGGGTCAGCAACAGGCACGCGACAACCTCTCGGTCTATATCGAGGCGTCCCGTCGCCGTGCCGACGCGCTGGACCATGTGCTGTTCGTGGGGCCGCCGGGCCTTGGCAAGACGACGCTGGCGCAGATCGTGGCCAGGGAACTGGGCGTCAATTTTCGCTCGACCTCCGGACCCGTGATCGCCAAGGCGGGCGATCTGGCCGCGCTGCTCACCAACCTTGAGGAACGCGATGTGCTGTTCATCGACGAGATCCACCGGCTGAACCCGGCTGTGGAGGAAATCCTCTATCCCGCCATGGAGGATTTCCAGCTCGACCTGATCATTGGCGAGGGCCCTGCCGCCCGCTCCGTGAAAATCGACCTGCAACGCTTCACGCTCGTTGGCGCGACGACCCGTGCCGGCCTGCTGACAACGCCCTTGCGCGACCGCTTCGGCATCCCGATCCG
>JANMFA010000029.1:0-3242 GCA_031377545.1 Hyphomicrobiales bacterium
GGCAATGGTCAGCGATGGTGCAGTGGCGTGGTGGCTCGCGATGCCGGCTATCCTTTCCTATCTGATCCTGATTCTCGTGCCGACACTGGCGGTGCTGGCACTGGCCTTCACGGATTATGATTTCGGCGCGCCAAGCTTCCACTGGATCGGCTTCGAGAATTTTGCCGAAATGCTCGGTGACCGGAAGTTCAAGGCAGCCATTGGCAATACGGCACTTTATTGTGTCTTCGTGGTGCCACTGTCGATCGGCATTGCGCTGCTGCTGGCGATCATGATCGAGGCCGGTGCGAGAGGCCGGGCGCTGTTCCGGGCGATCTTCTTCCTGCCGGTGGTTTCGCTGACGGTTGCGATGGCAACGGTCTGGCAATATCTGCTGCATCCGTCGATTGGCCCGGTCAACAATGTCATGAGGATGCTGGGGCTGGGCACGCCGAACTGGCTTGGGTCATCAGACTGGGTGATCGTCTCGCTCGGCTTCATCGGGGTCTGGGAGAATGTTGGCTACAACCTCGTGCTGTTTCTGGCCGGGCTGACCGCGATCCCGCGCGAGCTTTACGGCGCCGCCGAGGTCGATGGCGCCAAAAGCAGCCTGTCGAAATTCCGGCTTGTCACCTGGCCGATGCTCGGGCCGACGATGCTGTTCGTCGTCATCATCACCATGACCCGCTCGATCCGCGTCTTCGATACCGTGCGGACGCTGACGCAGGGCGGACCGAACAACGCCTCCGAAGTGCTGTTGCACACGATCTACATGGAGGGTTTCCACAACCTGCGCTTTGGCTATTCGGCTGCCATCACGCTGGTCTTCCTGGCCTGCGTCCTCGTGCTGATGCTGGTCCAGAACCGGTTGATCGACCGCAAGGTTCATTACGGATGATGAACATGCACGGTTCCGAACGCTCGTTTCTGGCCGACCTGCCGCGGCTGACCCTGCTTGGCCTCGCTGCCTTCGTTGTACTCGCGCCCTATGTCTGGATGATTGCGGTTTCGCTCAAACCGCAGGACGAGGTCTTCAAGGCAACCCTGTCGCTGATCCCGCACCGTTTTGCGCTGGTCGAGAATTTCGGCAAGGTCTTCGCGACGATCCCAGTCTGGACCTACATCTTCAATGGCATCGTCGTCTGCGCCGGCATTCTGGTGCTGCAGGTGCTGTTTGCCGTGCCGGCAGCCTATGCCCTGGCCAAGCTGCACTTTCCGGGCCGTGACCTGCTCTTCGGCTTCGTCATGCTCGGGCTGCTGGTGCCCTACCAGACGACGGCGCTGCCACTCTATATCGGTTTTCACCATGCGGGGCTGCTCGACAGCTATGCCGGGCTGATTACGCCGTTCCTCTGCTCGGTCTTCGCGATTTTCCTGTTCCGTCAGTTTTTCCGGGCCCTGCCCGATGACCTGATCAATGCAGCGCGGATCGACGGCATGGGCGAATTTTCGATCATCTGGCGCGTCATCATGCCCAATGCCTGGCCGGCGGCCACGGCCTTCGCGATCTTCTCGGTTGTTGCCCACTGGAATGATCTGTTCTGGCCCCTGATCGCCGTGCAGAAGGGCAACCTGTTCACGCCAGCCATGGGCATCCTCGCGTTTCGCTCAGCCGAGGCGGGTGAGGATTACGGCGTGCTGATGGCCGCTGCCCTGGTGGTGACCCTGCCGCTAGTCGCCGCATTCCTGATTGCCCAACGCCGTTTCATCGAAGGCATCGCCATGACCGGGCTCAAGGGCTGAGTCCGGTTTCACATCTGCAATGGAGAGAAAGAACATGACCATCATCAACCGCCGCCACAGCCTCGCCATCATGGGAGGAACCGCCGCTTCTGTGTTCATGCCAGCGATCGTCCGCGCCAACACCACCGAGATCAGTGTGCATTATTCAATGCCGGCGATCTTCAAGGAAGCGCAGGACGCAGTGCTTGCCGCCTTCTCGGCCAAACACCCGGAGGTCAAGGCGACCTATCTGAACCCGACGCCAACCTATGAGGACGGTGCCCAGCTTCTTCTGCGCAACGCCGCTACGAACTCACTGCCTGATGTGTCATTCCAGGGCCTGAACCGCCTGCGCCTTTTCGCCGAACGCGGCGTCGCCCAGGACCTTGCACCGCTGCTGGCGCGCGAAGACCTTGTCAAGCTCGGCTATTCCAAACCACTGCTCGGCCTTGGCTTCCACGCCAAGATGCAGTGTGGCCTCGCCTTCGCCACCTCCAACCCGATCAGCTACTACAATGTCGATCTGCTGAAGCGTGCTGGCCTGAGCGGGACCGATTATCCGACCACATGGGATGCGACGATTGCCGCCTCACAGAAGATCAAGGCGCTGGGTGACGGCATCGAGGGCATGTTCTTCCGCTGGCCCGGTGATGACTGGATGTTCTCGGCCTTGCTCTACGGTCATGGTGGCCGGATGCTGAGCGAAGACGAGAAGGATGTGGCCTTCAACGGTCCCGAAGGTCTGGCCGCGCTGAAGCTGTTCGATCGCATGGTCAAGGAAGGCGGTATGCCGAACTATGCAGGCACCGCCGATCTTCAGGCCTTTGCCGCCGGCAAGCTAGGCCAGATGTTCCGTACTACGGCGCAGGTCCGCTCGATCTCGAACACGGTTGGCAGCAACTTCGAGCTCAAGACCTCGCTGATGCCCGTGATCGATCCGGTCAAGGGCCGCCTGCCGACCGGCGGCGCTGGCGGCATGATCTGCACCAAGGACCCGGCCAAACAGGAAGCAGCCTGGAAATTCCTGAAATTCGCCACCTCCGGCGAAGGCACGACCCTGATGGCCAAGAACACCGGCTACGTTCCCTGCAACCAGCTCGCCATCGACGATCCGTCCTATCTCGGCGACTTCTACAAGGCGAACCCGCTGTTCCAGGCGGCTACGAAACAGGTTCACCTGATGGTGCCGTGGTACGCTTTCCCTGGCCAGAACTCGGTGCGCGTCACGCAGGTGATGGTCGACAATCTCGCCCGCATCGCCGAGCAGAAGGCGACACCGGAAACCGTGCTCGCCGACATGGCCACAGAAGTGCGCAAGCTGATCCCGCGCGCCTCGTAATCTGCATTCTGAAAATTTCCATCCCCGCGCAGCCTGTGGTGCGGGGATGTCATCTGCCTGTTGCAACAGGCCGCCTTTATTGGCCCACCACAAACACTCTTTTTTTCGATACGTTTCGGGGCTTGCAATGACGATGACCACCAGCCTGCCAATTCTTGGTGCAGCCCTGCCATTAGCTGGCTTGCGTCAGCACCGTGCCTGG
>JANMFA010000044.1:0-5369 GCA_031377545.1 Hyphomicrobiales bacterium
GTTTGGGGTATATTCCCATAGGATGGCGTGACTGTCAGCGCATTGCACGAAACCATCATGCGGGGTCACGAAACCGTCAGTCAGATTTGACGATCGAAGCCCGAGCATCCAAAGAAGCGTACAACAAAAGATAGCACCTCATGTCCCACAACACCTTCGGCCACCTCTTCCGCGTCACGACCTTCGGCGAAAGCCATGGTCCCGCTATTGGCTGCGTGGTGGATGGCTGCCCGCCCGGCCTGCCTTTGACGGCAGAGGACATCCAGCAGGATCTGGAGCGTCGCCGCCCCGGCCAGAGCCGCTTCACCACACAGCGGCAGGAGCCCGATCAGGTGCGAATCCTGTCGGGAGTCTTCCCTGACGACAGCGGCCGGCAGGTCACGACCGGCACGTCCATCGGGCTCATGATCGAGAATGTCGACCAGCGCTCCAAGGACTACGGCGATATCAGGGACAAGTACCGGCCGGGCCATGCCGATTACAGTTATGACATGAAATACGGCATCCGCGACTATCGCGGTGGCGGACGGTCGTCGGCGCGCGAGACGGCAATGCGGGTTGCCGCGGGTGCCATCGCCCGCAAGGTGATTCCCGGCGTGACCATTCGCGCCGCATTGGTCCAGATGGGGCCGGAAAAGATCGACCGCAACACATGGGACTGGGATCAGGTCAACCAGAACCCATTCTTCTGCCCCGACAAGGACAAGGCTGCGTTCTTCGAGGGATATCTCGACCGCATCCGCAAGGACGGGTCTTCGGTGGGCGCCGTCATCGAGGTGGTGGCCGAAGGCGTGCCAGCCGGGTGGGGCGCGCCTGTCTATGGCAAGCTAGATGCCGATATCGCTGCCGCCATGATGTCGATCAATGCCGTGAAGGGCGTCGAGATTGGCGCCGGCATGGAGGCTGCCTCGCTGAAGGGCGAAGAGAATGCCGACGAAATGCGGCTGGGCAACGATGGTGCGATCCGTTTTTCCAACAACCATGCCGGCGGAATTCTGGGCGGCATCTCCTCGGGTCAGCCCGTTGTGGCCCGCTTCGCGGTGAAGCCCACATCGTCGATCCTGACCCCGCGCGCCACCATTGATCGCTTTGGCAACGAAACCGATATCCTGACCAAGGGGCGGCACGATCCCTGCGTCGGTATCCGGGCCGTGCCTGTCGCAGAGGCAATGATGGCCATCGTTCTGGCGGATCACTGCCTGCGCCATCGCGGACAGACGGGACGGATGTAGGGCTCCCTCTTCCCCTTTTTCGCCAGCCTGTTAAACAGCGCTCGATGGCACGATGTTGCGTCGCACAAGGGGATGGACAATGACTGGTCTTGTCACGGTTTTCGGTGGCTCGGGGTTCGTTGGTCGCCATGTCGTTCGCGCTCTCGCCCGACAGGGCTGGCGCGTCCGTGTCGCCGTGCGGCGTCCAGATCTTGCGGGTCACCTGCAGCCGATGGGCGGCGTTGGCCAGATCATGCCCGTGCAGGCCAATCTGCGCTACCCTGACTCTGTGATGCGTGCGGTGCAGGGCGCGGATGCAGTGGTCAATCTCGTCGGCATCCTGTTCGAGAGCGGTCGCCAGAGCTTTGAAAAGGTTCAGGCTGATGGTCCGCGTGCCATTGCAATGGCGGCGGCGAAGGCCGGTATCACCAATGTCGTGCATGTCTCGGCCATCGGTGCAGATGCGGCATCGCCCGCCGCCTATGCGCGCAGCAAGGCCGCAGGCGAAGCGGCTGTTCTGACGACCATACCTACCGCGGTCATCCTGCGGCCTTCCATCATCTTTGGGCCCGAGGACAATTTCTTCAACCAGTTTGCCACGCTCGCGCGCTATCTGCCCGCACTGCCGCTGATCGGCGGGGGTGTGACAAAGTTCCAGCCTGTTTACGTTGGCGATGTGGCGCAGGCCGTCGCAGCTTCACTGGCGGGCAAGGCCAAGGCTGGCACCGTCTATGAATTGGGCGGCCCTGCCGTGAAAAGCTTCCGGGAGATCCTCCAGTACATCCTTGCCGAAACCGGTCGCAATCGTGCGCTGGTCCCCATTCCGTTTCCTCTGGCCGAGCTGCAGGGCAAGATTCTGGGTCTTTTGCCGAAACCACTGCTCACGCATGATCAGGTCCTGATGCTGAAAAGCGATAATGTCGTTTCTCATGTGGCGGTGCAGGAGGGCCGGACCCTCCAAGATCTGGGCATCGCGCCCGATTCCATTGAGTCCATCGTGCCATCCTACCTCTATCGCTTCCGGGCGGCAGGCCAGTTCGAGCGCGAAAAGGCGGTTTGAGCGAAAGCCGGAGCCATGACCGAAGTGGATGTCGTGATTGTCGGTGCAGGCCCTGCGGGCCTTGCAGCGGCCCTGACATTGCAGGACAGCGGCCTTTCGGTGGCACATGTTGAGGCCCGCGACCGTATCGGCGGACGCACATGGACGACCGCGACCGGTCGCTACAAGGGCATTGATGTCGGGGCGCACTGGCTGCACGCCCGCAAGTCCAATCCCCTGGCCAGGGAAGCCAAAAAGCTCGGTATCGCGCTCATTTCCGCTGACAAGTGGCCGATTGTGATCGATGGCGAGGAAATTCTCGGTACCTGGGGCCAGATGAAGCTCTGGCGGGCCTGGCGCCGGATTGACCGCGGCATCGTGCGTCTGGCGGATGATCATCCCGGGGCGTCTGCGGAACTCGCGGTGGATCGCAATGACCGCTGGCAGGTCCTGGCGGGCGAACTGCACGGCACCCATGCCTGCGGCATCGCCTTGAGTCAGGTGAGCGTCGAGGATTTTGCCAACGCCCTCGACAGTGAGGACCGCTTTGTCGAGGGTGGGTTTGGCGCGCTTGTCGCTGCGGCAGCCCACGGCGCTTCGCCCAGGCTTGGCGTCAGTGTCATCCGCATCCGGCAGGTGTCTGCAGGCGTGCGCGTCGAGACCACGGCGGGAGATATCACGGCACGGGCCGTCCTGCTGACCATCCCGTCCAGCCTGATCGCACAGGGGGCGATTGCCTTCGATCCTGGATTGCCGGACGCGCATCTCGAGGCGGCGCATGACCTGCCGCACGGAGCCTATGAGCGGCTGGTCTTCACGCTGGGAGACGATCCTTTCTCCGAGGAGAGGGACCGTGCGGTCATTCTGCTGAATGACGGAAACCAGTCGTTCTACATGCTGGCCGGTGGCGGAGGGCGCGGCGTGCATTACGCGGATTTTGGCGGTGATGAAGCACGCGATCTCGCGGCCAGGGGAATTGATGCGATGGCCGCTTCCGTTCGGGACTGGTTGAGCCTGCAGGTCGGCACAGCTGTCGCGAGAAGTCTCAAGCCTTTGTATGCCAGCCGATGGAGCACCGATCCACTCTCGATGGGGGGATGGTCCGTGGCCAGGCCGGGACGGTCCATGGCGCGGCTGGCGCTGCGTGCGCCGGTGGCCGAACGCATCTGGTTCTCGGGGGAGGCCACCAGCGTCGAGCAATGGGGAACGGTGGGCGGTGCCTGGCTCGAGGGGATACGCGCGGCCACGGAGATCCAGCGCTTCCTGACGTCCCGGCAACGGTTGCCCTCGATCGCGGATCTTTTCGGGCTGACGGGACGGCGGGTCGCCAGGGCCCGGCCACGCAACTTGACCTGAACCCGCGATGCGATCGTCTGCGCTACCGCTTTTTCCGCTTCCCTGCCTTCTGGCGGATGTGGGCGGGACCAACGCTCGTTTCTCTTTGCTTGGGACCAACGGCTTGCTGCTGTCGCTGATGCTGCGGCTTGAGACATCAGGCGCGGCTGATTTCACCGATACGGTCAGGCGTGCGGTAGCGGACGGCGGCTATCCCGCGCTACGGTCCTTCCTGCTGGCTGTTGCCGGTCCGGTGGTGGGCCAGCGATCCGTCCTCAGCAATGCCGCGACAACGGGCGGGGCGCTGCGCATCGACGGTCCAGCCCTTGCCAGTGCGCTGGGGCTTGATCAGGGGCTGCTGTTGAATGATTTCGAGGCGCTTTGCCTGTCCCTGCCGTTTCTGAAACCGGATGCCATGATGACCCTGGGGGAGGGCACGTCTCTCCCAGGTGCACCGATGGTTGCGGTGGGGCCAGGTACCGGGCTTGGAGTGGGTGCCTTGTTGCGGCACGGATCTGGCTGGCTGCCGGTCGCCAGCGAAGGTGGCCATGTCGGACTTGGGCCTGAAGGGGTTGATGAAATTGCACTCTGGCCGCATCTCGGGGAGGGTATGATTGCAGCGGAAGACGTTCTCTCCGGACGTGGGCTTTCTCGGCTCTATCGCGGGATCTGTGCGATGGTCGCCGGGGAATCTCGGGATGCAACACCTGCTGCCATCACCGAGCGAGCCCTTGCTGGTACGGACCCGCAGGCTGCGGACGCTGTCAGGACGTTCTTCCGGCTGCTCGCGCGCTTTTCCGGAGACACGGCGCTAACGTTCGGTGCGCAAGGTGGCCTGTTCATCGGTGGTGGCATTGCACCACGCTTCCGGCACAGCGCCTGGCTGAACGATGGCTCGTTTGCGGCAGGCGCCCGCAACCGGGGGCGGGCAAGTGGCTATCTCGCAGGTGTTCCGATCCACCTGATCACCGCTGCGGACGCGGCACTTCAGGGGTTGGCTGCCGTGGCGGTCAATCCGGATCAGTTCGATCTGGATTTAAAATCCCGTCTTTGGCGCTGAGGCGTCAGGCCGCTTTCGAGGTTTCTGCACTCTGGGTCAGCAGTGCGTGGATGACATCCGCATCCTTTGACGCCCTGAGCTTCGCGGTAATCGACGGATTGCGCAGCACGCGGGCGATCTTGGACAGGCCCTTGAGATGATCGGCACCGGCTCCTTCGGGGGCCAGCAGCACAAACACCAGATCAACGGGTTCACCGTCGAGTGCGTCAAAGAGGATTGGCTTCTCCACCCGTGCGAACAGGCCGACCAGGCTTGCCAGGGATTCGAACTTGCTGTGGGGGATCGCGATCCCGCTGCCAATACCGGTGGAGCCGAGACGCTCTCGCTGCAGCAGAGCGTCAAAAACAAGTCGCGATGGCAACTGGGTAATCTGGCTGGCCTGCTCGGCAATCGCTTCCAGCAAGGCCTTCTTTGTCGAAACACGCACTGCAGGCATGACGCCCTTCAGTGGCAGGATATCGGTCAGTGGCATTGTCTTGGTTGCCCTTCAGGCGCTGCTTGCACGGTTTTGCCGAGGCAAGAACTGCACCATGTCCCCGTTGCTATTGTTGTCGCTCAGGTGCGCCGTTCATCGACATCAATCCAGCCGATCGAACCATCCGCCCTTTCGTGCAGGATGTTGATGCGGTCCGTGCCGCGATTGCGGAAAACGTAGCTCGACAGTTGCTCCGTTTCCATCCGTGTGATGGCATTCTGGAGTGCTATCCGTTCAAGACGATCAACG
>JANMFA010000067.1:0-8378 GCA_031377545.1 Hyphomicrobiales bacterium
GATGCCGTCATCAGGCCCCCATCAAGCTCTGCGCGGCGATCACCAGCGGAACAGTGGCGGAAATGCCGCCCAGCACGCTGATGACGAAATCACGGATCATGGCGATCTTCTCGCGGCGCGGATCATTGTCATCGCGGCGCAGCAGGTGCTCGCGCTTGACCTTTTCCTTCAGGTTGCCGCGCAAGGGGTGGGTGCCCAGAAGCGTGGCATCCGTGCGCTTGAAGTCGTGGGCGATGTTCAGGTGGGCATTGCTGCTCATGTCAGTTCTCCGATGGTTTGCCGGTGACCGGATCGGTCGCCGGGGTTAACTGGCCCTCGGTTATGAGAATGACGCAATTCTTTGTTCAGGCAATAAGCTGGTTGGTTTTTACCTAACATATACAATTAGAACGAGTTAATATCTGCAAATTGAAAAGAGTTAAATTCAATAAATAGCTTATCTGCGATCCGTGAAACAGTTCATATACTTATTTTATGTCATATTTTATTCAAAGTAACGGCTCGCTCCAGACCGTTGAGATCGTTGTGGAATTCGGCCAGCGCTAACCCTGCAGTCTGGGCGAGGCGTAGGACGGAAGGCCCCTGGCCCTGTCCAAACTCCAGCACGACGATGCCATTGTCGGCCAGAATGGCCGGGAGCTGCGGCAGGATCAGCCGATAGCAGCCCAGCCCGTCGTCGCCGCCATCGAGAGCCAGATGTGGATCATGGTCGCGCACCTCGTGATCAAGCGTCAGGATCTCGGCGGTCGGAATATAGGGCGGATTGGAGACGATGAGATCAAACAGACCGGTAGCCCCTTGTGTCCAGTCCCCGTTCTGGAAGACGCTGCGGGCGGTCAGCCCATTGTCGGCGGCATTGGCACGCGCGACGCCGAGTGCGTCCATGCAGATATCCACGCCAACACCCGTTGCCTGCGGAAACTCCGCCAGCAGCGCAAGCAGGATCGCGCCTGTACCGGTGCCAAGATCAAGAATGCGCAACGCGGCATCCTTGCCCCGCGCGGCAAAAAGCCTGTCGCGGGCCGCCCGCACCACGGTCTCGGTGTCGGATCGGGGAGACAGTGTTGCAGGCGAAACCTGGAGGTCCAGCGTCCAGAAACCGCGCCGCCCGAGGATGCGGTCCACAGGTTCGCCGGCGAGGCGGCGGGCAATGAAGGCTTCGAGTTTTGCGCTGTCCGCACCCGCTTCCTCGACAAGCCATCGGGCTTCAAGCGCAGCTGCCTCCTCAGCGCGAGGCCGGAGTCTGTCGGCCACCGCGCGCAAGCGCGTAGTGTTCACAAGCCTTCCTCCGCCAGCAATGCGGCCTGGTGCTCGGTGATCAGAGGCTCGATGACGGGATCGAGATCACCCGCCACGATCTTCTCCAGCGCGTAGAGCGTCAGGTTGATGCGGTGATCGGTCAGGCGCCCTTGTGGAAAATTATAGGTACGGATGCGCTCCGATCGGTCACCGGAGCCGACTTTGGCCTTGCGGTCAGCGGCCCGAGCATCATCCAGCTTCTGCCGCTCCAGATCATAAAGCCGCGATTTCAGCACCTGCATCGCCTTCGCCCGGTTCTGGTGCTGCGAACGCTGGTCCTGCGAGAAGACGACGAGACCTGAGGGAAGATGTGTGATGCGAATGGCGCTTTCCGTCTTGTTGACGTGCTGGCCACCAGCACCTCCGGCACGCATCGTATCGACCTTCAGATCTTTGTCGTCGATCGTCACGTCCACATCCTGCGCCATGGGCAGGACCGCAACCGTCGCCGCCGATGTATGGATGCGCCCCTGCGTTTCCGTTTCCGGCACGCGCTGCACGCGGTGAACGCCGGATTCAAACTTCATGCGGGCATAGACACCGTGCCCCGAGATCTCGGCGATGATTTCCTTGAACCCGCCCATGGTGCCTTCGCTCTCTGACACCGGCGCAAGCCGCCAGCCACGCAGCGCCGCATAGCGCTGGTACATCCGGTAGAGATCGCCCGCAAAGAGCGAGGCCTCGTCGCCACCGGTCCCGGCGCGGATTTCCAGGATCGCATCGCCGTCATCGGCAGCGTCCTTGGGCAGCAGGGCGACGCGCAGCGTTTGCTGCAATCCTGCAATCCTGTCATCGAGAGCCGGAAGCTCATCCGCCGCCAGCGCGCGCATCTCGGCGTCCGTTGCGGGATCTGCGAGCATGGCGGCGAGATCGGTCTGCTCGGCCTCGGCCTCACGCAGATTGCCGATGGCCTCCACCAGAGGCGCGAGTTCGGCCTGCTCCTTCGAAAGCCTGACGATTTCATCCGCAGGAGGGCCGCCGTTCAGACGCGCTTCCACCTCAGCCGAGCGGCGCACGATGAGGTCAAGCTTGTCGGCGGGTAGTTTCAACGGAAGGTGCCCAATGAAAGACGCGAGCGTCATAAGAACGTCGCGGTGCGTTCTATGAATGAAAGCAGCTTCGGCTGAAAGGGGCGTTCAGCACAAGTTGTGTGTCCCTTGTCATAAAACTGTCATCCTGCCTTTCCAAGGCAATGGCGTTCTCATAGGAGCATCCCATGAACAAGACTTTCTTGATGGCCGGACTGTGCGCAGCGGCCCTGACTGCAGGGGCAACCACTGCCTCGGCCCGTGACCAGATCCGCATCGTCGGCTCATCCACGGTTTATCCCTTCACAACGGCAGTGGCCGAACAGTTCAGCAAATCAGGCGGCCGGGCCCCCGTGGTGGAATCGACGGGTACGGGCGGCGGCATGAAGCTGTTCTGTTCCGGCATTGGCACCCAGCATCCCGATGCCAGCAATGCATCGCGCCGCATGACCAAGGCCGAATTCGAGGACTGCAAGAAGAACGGCGTCACCGACGTCATCGAGCTCAAGGTCGGCTTCGATGGACTGACGATCGCCAACAGCAAGCGTGGTCCTGACTTCAAGCTCACCAAGGAGCAGGTGTTCATGGCACTTGCCAAGAACGTGCCTGGCGCCGATGGCAAGCTTGTGCCCAATCCCAACAAGACTTGGTCCGATGTGAACGCTGCTTTGCCCAACATCAAGATCGAGGTTCTGGGACCGCCGCCCACCTCCGGCACCCGCGATTCCTTCCATGAACTGGTGATGGAGCCAGGCGCTGAGGCGATTGCATCGCTCAAGGCCCTCAAGGCATCCGACCGCAAGGCGTTCGATACCGCCTGGAAGCAGCTGCGCGAGGATGGTGCCTATGTCGAGGCGGGCGAGAACGACAACCTGATCGTCCAGAAGCTGGAAGCCAACGCCAATTCCGTCGGCATCTTCGGCTTCTCGTTCCTTGAGGAGAACACTGCCAAAATCAAGGGTGCGACGATCAATGGCAATGCACCGACGTTCGAGAACATCGCCGACGGGAAGTACACGGTGTCGCGGCCGCTCTTCATCTATTTCAAGAAGCAGCATGTCGGCGTCATTCCCGGTCTGGACAAGTTCATGGCAGAATATGTGTCGGATAAGTCGATTGGCGAGGATGGCTATCTGTCCCGCAAGGGTCTGGTAAGCCTTCCGAAGGCTGAATTGGCCAAGGTTCGCGGCGAGATCCAGGCGCAGAAGACGCTTGGACCTGAAGCCGGATTCTGAAGCATTGTGTTTGCCGGGCGGCCTGTTGCCGCCCGGTCTCTTTTGTTCTGACAGGCTTCCTGGGCACCGATGGCGCACTGGCAGCAATCCGGGGCGATCATGCTGTCAATTTACTTGATCCTGATGCTGGCGGGTATCATCGCAGCATTCGTCCTCGGGCGCAGGCGCGGAGCGGCGCTCTATGACGGCGCAGGCATCGCGCGCGCTGATGTTCATTCACTCCCGATCTATCACGGCCTGATGACAGCCACGTTCGCCGTGGCTCCCATGATCCTTGCCCTGGCACTGTGGACGAGCTTCGCGCCCGGCCTGAGCAAGTCGGCGGCGATCAGCGCCGCTCCCGTGAAGGAAATCACGGTTGAGCCTGCAAGGCGCCAGCTGGAGGAGCAGGCGCTCTATCGCGACATCCAGCTTTCGGCCAGCCTTCTGAACCAGGGCCGCCCCCTGACCCGTCCCGATCTGCAGCCTGCGGCTGAAACCTACAATACATCGAAGTCACGCCTGTTCTGGGCCCTTCTCCTGGCGGGGGGAGTGTTTGGCGCGGCGGGGGGAGTGTTTGGCCTTCGAAGGATCAGCGTCAACTTGCGATCGCGCAATGCGTTTGAAAATGTGGTTCTTGGTGTGCTCATCGCCTGCTCGACCGTCGCCGTGCTCACGACCATTGGCATCCTCTTCTCGGTCCTCTACGAAACGCTTCAGTTCGCCGCCCGCTATCCTTTCTGGAGCTTCCTGACGGGTACGGTCTGGTCACCTTCGTCCCTGACTCTGGGAGCCTTGCCGCTCTTCGCGGGCACGATCCTGATCACACTGATCGCCATTTCAATTGCCGGTCCGGTCGGCCTCTTCGCCGCCATCTACATGTCGGAATATGCGTCGCAGAGGTTCCGCGACGTGGCCAAGCCGATCCTCGAGGTTCTTGCCGGCATTCCAACCGTGGTGTTCGGCTTCTTTGCCGCGCTCACCGTTGCCCCGCTGTTCAAGGGCTTTGGCGACTGGCTCGATCTGACGCTTGGAACCAATCTCGGCGTCGCCTCCGAGAGCGCGCTGGCTGCCGGGCTGGTCATGGGTGTGATGATCATTCCGTTCGTGTCATCGCTTTCTGATGATGTGATCAATGCCGTACCGCAATCCCTGCGGGACGGCTCTTACGGCATGGGTGCCACGAAATCCGAAACCATCAAGAAAGTCGTGCTGCCTGCGGCCCTTCCCGGGATCGTTTCGGCCATGATGCTGGCCGTCAGCCGCGCTGTGGGAGAAACCATGATTGTGGTGATGGCGGCCGGACTTGCCGGCAACCTGACCTGGAACCCACTGCAGGCCGTCACGACAATCACCGTGCAGATCAAGACATTGCTTGTCGGAGACCAAGAGTTCGACAGCCCGAAGACACTGGCGGCCTTCGCCCTGGGATTTGTCCTGTTCTTCTTCACCTTGGCCCTGAACATGGTCGCGTTGCGGATCGTGAGAAAGTATCGGGAGCAGTATGACTGACGCAACTTTTCAGCCAGCAGTCTCCGGCAAGGTCGATTTCACGTCGCCCAAGGCACAGGCACATCTGCGCAAGCGCTATGCAGTCGAAAAGCGGTTCAAGGCCTATGGGCTGACGGCCATCGGCTTCGCGGCACTTTTCATCCTGTTTCTGGTCTCGGATATCGTGATCAAGGCTGTGCCCGCCTTCACGGAACACCGGCTGACGCTCACGCTCACACCCACCGCCGAACGTGTCGCAGCGGGTGGCAAGACCGATCGCGACACCCTGATGCAGGGCGACTGGATAGCGGTTGTCCGCGACGGTGTCGGCCAGTTTTTCCCGCAGGTCACGAACCGCACGCAGCGCAGCAAGCTTTACAATGAGCTGATCAGCATCGGCGCAGGTGAGGATATTCGCGACACGGTCATCGCCGACCCGTCCCTGATCGGCAAGCCTGTACGGGCCAACGTGCTGCTCTCAGACGATGCGGACCTCTACTTCAAGGGCCGTATGACAGGCCGCAATGAACGCAATGGCGGCGGGCTGGTCGGCGTCAGCGGAACTTCGGACACCGTCAGCATCACCTCCGGCATCAATGACTTCGCGGCGGAACTCGCACGTGTCCGGTCTGATCTTCAGGTCGCGGCGCGTCTCGCGCAGCTGGAGGCAACCCGGCTGCGCACAGCCCTGGAAACCGTGGTTCCAGATCGTCGGGCAGCTCTCGAAGAGCAGGTCAACCGGCAAATCGGGATCGTCGCTGATCTGGAAAAGCGCGGCAGGTCGGTTGGCGGCTCGGAAACGCTTGGCGACAATACGGCATCGGTTCTCGTCAAGATCAATGGTGGCGTGATCAAGCTCACCGAGATCGGCAATGAAAAGGCTTCCGGAACCGTTCTGATCCCCCTGAAGACCGCAACCGAGGCGAAGGCTGGAGAGTGGCAGATCCTGACGTTGACCACTCCTGAGGCCAGCCGCAAGCTTTCCGATCAGCAGGCAGCGTGGTTGGACCGCATGAAGGATGAGGGGCTCGTCTCGAAAACGGTCGCCACGCGGATTTTCACATCGGGTGACTCGCGGGAGCCGGAACTGGCCGGCATCCTGGGCGGTTTGGCCGGATCGGCTCTCACCATGCTCGTGACCCTGTCTCTTTGCCTGCCGATCGGCGTGTTTGCGGCAATCTATCTGGAGGAATTCGCCCCAAAGAACCGCCTGACGGACCTGATCGAGGTCAACATCAACAACCTTGCGGCCGTGCCGTCGATCGTGTTCGGGCTGCTGGGGCTGGCGATCTTTCTCAACACGTTCGACATGCCGCGATCATCGCCACTCGTGGGCGGTCTGGTGCTGGCCCTTCTTGTCCTGCCGACCATCATCATCAGCGCTCGCGCCGCATTGCGGGCCGTGCCACCCTCCATCCGCGAGGCCGCTCTGGGGCTGGGTGCGTCGCATCAGCAGGCCGTGTTCCACCATGTCCTGCCATTGGCCATGCCGGGCATCCTCACCGGCACCATCATCGGCATGGCCCATGCCCTTGGCGAGACAGCGCCGTTGCTGATGATCGGCATGGTGGCATTCATTCTCGAAGTGCCATCGTCCGTCACGCAATCAGCGACGGCCCTTCCTGTACAGATCTTTCTCTGGTCTGATCTGCCCGAGCAGGCATTTCAGGCAAAGACCGCCGCTGCGATCCTGATCCTGCTGGTCTTTCTCTTCATCATGAACGGCGCCGCGATCCTGCTGCGCAAACGCTTCGAACGCCGCTGGTAAGGAGTTGAATCCATGAACGTATTGTCACAGGCGGAATTTGATGCGCCCTCGAAAGGCATCGGCATGGCGGACGGTGAGTCCGCTGTCACGGCCCGGGGCGTCGATGTCTATTATGGTGACAAACACGCGATCAAGGACCTGTCGGTCGACATTCCGGCCAAGTCCGTGACCGCGTTCATCGGACCTTCGGGTTGTGGCAAGTCGACCTTCCTGCGCTGCATCAACCGCATGAACGACACGATCCCGAGCTGTCGCGTAACGGGCAGCATCAAGCTTGACGGACGGGACATCTACAACAAGGCGCTTGATGTCGTGCAGTTGCGCGCCCAGATCGGCATGGTCTTCCAGAAACCAAATCCTTTTCCGAAGTCGATCTTCGAGAATGTGGCCTATGGCCCCAAGATCCATGGCCTGGCCAGCAGCAAGGCCGAACTCGCCAGTATGGTGGAAAAGAGCCTTCGCCGCGCCAGCCTCTGGGAAGAGGTGAAGGACCGTCTTGATGCGTCCGGAACCAGCCTCTCGGGCGGTCAGCAGCAGCGGCTGTGCATTGCACGCGCCATCGCCGTCAGTCCCGAAGTGATTCTGATGGACGAGCCTTGTTCGGCCCTTGATCCCATCGCCACCGCGAGGATCGAGGAACTGATCGATGAACTTCGCCAGAACTACACGATCATCATTGTGACGCACTCCATGCAGCAGGCGGCGCGCGTCTCGCAGAAAACAGCCTTCTTCCATCTGGGAACCCTCGTGGAAGAGGGCCCGACCAAGACGATCTTCACCACACCGCGGGACAAGCGCACTCAGGATTACATCACCGGACGCTTCGGCTGAGCGGGCGAGAAGGACAGAGCCATGAACCAGCATATCGTCAGCGCCTATGATTCCGAGATCAAGGACCTGCAGAAGAAGATCGCGGAGATGGGCGGCATCGCTGAAAAGATGCTCTCGGATGCGCTGGAAGCCATTGAAAAGCGGGATGTGAACCTTGCCCAGCAGATCATCCTGACCGATGCCCGCCTGGACGGCCTGCAGCGCGAGATCGACGAGCAGTCGATCCTCACCATCGCAAGGCGCCAGCCGATGGCGATCGACCTGCGTGATATCTTCGTGGTCTCGCAGATCGCCGGGGACATCGAACGCGTGGGCGACCTCGTCAAGAACATCGGCAAGCGCATCATCGCCATGGAAGGCCATTTTCCGCCCAAGAGCCTGCTTTCCGGCCTGAGGAACATGAGCCTGATGGCACTCGGCCAGTTCAAGGCCGTCCTCGACGCCTACACCCAGAGGGATGTGGATGCGGCGGTGGCGGTGTGGAGCAACGATGGCGGCATCGACAAGCTCTACAACTCGCTGTTCCGGGAACTCCTGACCTATATGATGGAAGACCCGCGCAACATCACGTTCTGCACGCATCTCCTGTTCTCGGCCAAGAACATCGAGCGCATCGGCGATCATGCAACCAACATCGCCGAGCGCATCTACTATGTCGTCACCGGCGGCACGCTGACAATTTCGCGCCCCAAAGGTGACGACGGCCCGATGTTGGCCACCATCGAGACAGAAGCCTGATGAAGCCCC
>JANMFA010000074.1:0-12958 GCA_031377545.1 Hyphomicrobiales bacterium
CCGGCCTTTCTTTTTGATCACTCTTCTGTCGAGGCTGGCGGCCTTTTTACTTCAGGATGCCGGCTTCCTTGTAGAAACGCTCAGCACCCGGATGCAGGGGAATGCCCAGGCCGGTCAGCGCCGTCGCGGGCGTGATCGCCTTGCCCTTGGCATGTCCTGAGTCCAGCGCGGTACGCGTCTTGGCACTCCACATGGCCTTGGTGACCTCATAGACAACATCCGCCGAAACCTTGGATGTCGTGATCCACTGCGCCCCCACCGCGACAGTCGGCACTGCACCGAGATCCTTGTAGGTGCCCGCCGGAATCTCGTCGGCCGCAAAGAACTTTGCCGTCTCGCGCAGCTTCGCCGCTTCCGGTCCCGTGATCGGAACAAGCTCGATGCCACCACCGGCGGAGGCCAGCTCCGTGATCGCGCCAGCCGGATAGCCCCCGGTGAAGAAGAAGGCATCAACCGATCCGTCCCGCAGCTTTTCAGCAGCCTGGTTCGGCTTCACGAATTCCGCCTTGATATCGGCCTCCCGGACACCGTAGGCCGCCAGGATCGCCCGCGCATTGACCAGCGTGCCCGAACCCGGCTCATCCAGCGATACGCGCTTGCCCTTGAGATCAGCCGGCGATTTCACGCCAAGTCCCTTGCGGACAACGAGATGCACGCTCTCGGGATAGAGATTGGCGATGGCGCGCAACTCCTCGACCCTGCCGCGCCCCTCCCAGATGCCGGTGCCCGTATAGGCCCAGGTCGCCACATCAGCCTGGCTGAAGCCCGACTCCATCGAACCGCCGACGATGCCATTGACGTTGGCGACCGAACCATTGGTCGCCACAGCGGTCGAGACCAGCTTGTCCGTGGAGATGGCATTCGCGATCATGCCGCCCACGGGATAATAGGTTCCTGCAGTTCCGCCAGTGCCGATACGGAAGAACTGCTGTTGGGCAAGTGCCACGCCTCCCACGGCGAGGGCTGTTGTCAGAAGGGTGGTGGCAAGCAGGTGACGGCGATTCAGCATGGTTCACTCCCGGAAATTGGCAGCGTCCCTGCTGCCTGTATGCGAAAGATGGCAGGAAAAGCGGCCTTGCGCCAGTAGCGCCATCAGATGCCGTAGATCGAGGCCAGCGTCAGCAGGGGAGGCATGCTGGTCTTGAAGAAGATCACCGCCAGAAACGCCGCCTGCAACAGCTCAAGCCGTGAACGGGTGCCGCGGTAGGGCATGGCTTCGCCGGCTTCTGCGGCGCGGCGCATGGGCGGCAGCATGAAACTTTCCGCGATCTGGAACGACACAGCGACCGCGATGAAGCCCGCGAAAGTTCCGGTGCTGAACGGAAAGGCGGCAAGCGCCCCGATGCTCGCGATAATCGATACCAACTGATAGGTCCGGTCGGTATGGGCGATATCGTAGGCAGCGGCCTGCGCATGGGCGACCGGGAACTTGCCTCGTACCAGCATGGTCGTCAGCACCACGCCGAAGGCGGAGGCAGCACACAGCAGTGCGATAACGATCTGAATCACTGTCCAGGCAGCGGGCGACATGACCAATTAACTCCGTGTCCACCATCTGAAGCACGGGTGGCACGGTAACAAAATCTTAACCTTGATGATTGGTTAACGCCGTGTCAGTCCAGAGCGATGCTCGGACCAGACGAAATCGACCGTTATGCCCGCCACATCGTCCTGCGTGGTGTCGGCGGCCCCGGCCAGGCGAAACTTGGCGCTGCCCGCGTTCTGGTGATCGGCGCCGGCGGACTTGGCTCTCCGGTGATCCAGTATCTGGCGGCGGCAGGTGTCGGGACCATCGGAATTGTCGACGACGACACTGTGTCGCTGTCCAATCTGCAACGGCAGGTGCTGCATGGCACGCCCGATCTCGGCAGGCTGAAGACGGCAAGTGCGCACGAGGCTGTCGCGCGCCTGAACCCGCATGTCGCGGTCGAGACACACGCGCTGCGCCTATCAGGGGCCAATGCCGTGGGCCTGATCAGCCAGTACGATCTCGTCGCCGACGGTTCGGACAATTTCGACACGCGCTACGCGGTATCGGACGCCTGTTTCCACGCCAGGAAGCCCTTGGTGACCGCCAGCGTCAACGAGTTCGATGGCTCCATAACGACCATCCGTGCACATGAGACAGGTGCGGATGGCAACCCCAACCCGACCTACCGGTGCCTCTTTCCGGAAAAACCTGCGGCAGGCTTGATCCCGACCTGTGCGGAAGCAGGTGTGCTGGGCGCGCTCACGGGCCTTGTCGGCACTCTCCAGGCCATGGAAGTCATCCGCGAAATCATCGGATTCGGCGAGGGTCTCGTTGGCAGACTGTTGCTCGTCGATGCGCTGTACCTGCGCTTCGAGACCATTGCCTATGCGTGGGATCCGGCCAACCCCCTGAATGGCCGGAACAGCTGAATCGCGAGGACAGACCGGCGTCAGACCTTGAGCTGATCCGCCGAGGATTTGCCCGTGCGGCGATCGGGCACGAGTTCGAAGGAAATCTTCTGTCCTTCATTCAGGCTTTTGAGGCCGGAGCGCTCGACAGCGCTGATATGAACGAACACGTCCGGGCCACCGGTGTCGGGCTGGATGAAACCATAGCCCTTGGTGCCATTGAACCACTTCACGGTGCCAGTTGGCATGAGACTTTCCTTCGATCAGGGAGAGACAACGCAAATGTGCGCCCGAGGCGCATCACCAGATATCGATGTCGGGGGAAAGATCTTCAGCATTGCACCAGTCCACGCAGATGCGGCCAAGTCGTCCGGCCAAACACGACACTACAAAATTACCAGCGTTGAACTGAAACTTCAAGATGCGCAGCTTTTCGCATGCCCCGCGGTCAGGCAGCGCCTGCGCCAAGCAACGCTCGGTCGCGCAGAGCGGTTTGCCCGTCCTATTGCTTGCTCTCGAGCTGGGCTTTCAGTGCCGCAAGCTGCGCGAAGGGAGAGTTGGGGTCCGGTTGCCGTTCACGCGGCTTTTCGCTGGAGAACGTTGCTGGTCGCTGGTCACGTGGACGCCGTGGCCCATCCTGCCGGTCGCGATCCCGGTCTCGCGTTCGGTCGCGCGACTGGTCACGGCTCTGATCTCTCGGTGGACGGCTGTCGTCACGTTTTCCGTCAGGGCGCTTGGTCTCGCCCCCTTCATTCCGGTCGCGATTCTGCCATGGCTTGCGCCCTCCGCCCTGATGGCGATCACGCCGGGGTTCGGCACTGGCAGCAGCCGGCTCGCCCGCAGGCGCAGCCTGGCCATCGGGCTTGCGCGCCTGTCCATGATGGCCACCGCGGTTGCGGTCCCTCCCCGGACGCTGTTCCCGGTCAAACCGGGCAGGACGCCAGACTTCGATCAGTTCCGGTTCCGCAACAACCACGGTTGCGACCGTCTCCGCCCCGGCGATCGCAGGCTCCTCAGCGGCCAGAACTTCCAGGCCCGGAACTTCAACGCCAGGGACTTCAACGGCCAGGACTTCCGGCACGGGGGCTTCAGGCAATGCGACCGGCGCATCGACGGGCTCGGCAATCCCTTCATCCGCGGCTTCAGGAAGCACCTGCGCTTCGACAGGCTCCTCAATCCGGGGAGCTTCCATCACGGATTCAACACCCGCAGCCTCTGCAGCAACGGGAGCAATCGGAGCGGTTGCGGAGACCACCAGCGGGATGATGGGCACGTCCTTCAACGGAGGCCGCTTTTCCATCCGGTAGCCAAGACCCTTGAGAACGGCAGCGAAATCCTCACCGGCACAGCCCGCGAGTGACGTCATCGCACCAGAGACCGTGAAGGCATCGCCCAGATAGGCTCCGGCGGGCGGCGTTCCTGGCGTCTGTCCGGGCCGGAAAGCAATGGCCGGGCGAATAAGGTCCGCCAGCCGCTCCAGGATATCCACACGGATGGCGCGCGGGCCGCAGACACGGAAGCCCGCCGCACGGTAGAGCGCCTTCTGGATCGTCTCGTCCACCGGAATCGAGGTCCGACCAGATGCCGCAAGATGCGCCAGATCATCCAGTCCCTTCACCTCACTGCCGCCGTGTTTCAGGGCCCAGAGCTGGGCCGCGAGAGCCCGGGGCGCGGGTTTCAGCAGCAGGGGCGTGGTGATGTGATAGGCGCCGAAACGCACACCTAGCTTGCGCAGGTTGGAGCGGGCATCCTGTTCCAGCGTCTTCATCTCGGTCTGCACGACAGCGCGGTCCAGCACGCCCAGGTGCTCGGCCAGCTGGTAGGCGATACCCCGGCTGATACCCTCAAGGCCAACCCCGCTTTCCAGCGTCAACAGCGGTCCCAGAAGCTTCTGGACATGGGCCTTCACGAACAGCGCGAGCCGGGCCTCGACGCCCTCGCGCGCTGCACCCGCCAGCTGGTCATCCGCCAGAAGCACGAAGCGGGGTTCCAGCACTTTCTCGCCAGCCTGCAGCTTGGCGACCGGTTCACCCACCCAGCGGATGGCACCGTCCAGTGCAATTGCAAAAGCCTCGTCGGGCGCGGCCGACAGCTTGGTGGCGCGCTGCTCGATCTCGCTCGCCAGCGCCTTGAGGGCCGCTGCCGACAGCGCCTTGGCCTCGACGCCTGTTGCGCCAGCCTCCGGCGTGAAGCGGAATCCCTGCAGCCGCCCGACGGGCTGGCCTTCCACGGTCACTTCACCAGTCGCGGTCACTTCAGCTTCAAGCATCGTGTTCTCTCTCAGGCGGCGCATCAGCACGCTGGTGCGTCTGTCGACGAAACGCGCTGTCAATTTCTCGTGCAGCGCATCCGACAGCTTGTCCTCTATCGTGCGCGTGACGCCCTGCCAATGGAGGGGATGCGCCAACCAGTCGCGATTGGCGCAAAAAGTCCATGTCCGGATCTGCGCAATGCGGGCGGAAAGCGTGTCCATGTCCCCATCAATGCGGTCACACAGGTTCACCTGCCGCTGATACCAGTCCTCCGGAATGGCTCCCTTGTCGTGCACAAAGCCGAAAATCTGCCCCACAAGCTCCGCATGGGCATTGGGCGCGACCTTGCGATAGTCCGGCAGGGCGCACAATTCCCACAGCCGCGCCACCCCGTCACGAGACTGGATCATGTCCCGCACATCCGGATCGGCCGCGGCCAGGTCAAAGACGATCTCGTCATCGGCACGCGGTGCCCGCACCAGGCCATCTTCCCGGGGGGAAACCGCCAGGCTTTGGCGCAGCGTATCCGCCGAGCGCAGGTCGATATCAGGGTTGCGCCAGTGGATCATCCGCACGGGATCAAAAACGTGATTCTCGAGATCCTCGATGAGGGAAGGGTCAAAGGGGCGGCAGCGGCCCGACGTCCCGAAAGTTCCATCCGTGAGATGCCTGCCCGCACGGCCTGCGATCTGGCCGAATTCGGCCGTTGTCAGCCGACGGTGATAGTGACCGTCGAACTTGCTGTCTCCGGCGAAGGCGACATGGTGGATATCGAGGTTGAGCCCCATGCCGATGGCATCGGTCGCGATGATATGGTCGACATCACCGGATTGGAACAGCGCGACCTGGGCATTGCGCGTGCGCGGGCTGAGCGCCCCCAGAACCACCGCGGCCCCGCCCCGCTGGCGGCGGATCAGCTCGGCGATGGCGTAAACCTCCTCCTGCGAGAATGCGACGATGGCAGAGCGCGGAGGCAGCCGCGTCAGTTTCTTTTCGCCCGCATAGGTCAGTTTGGACAGGCGTGGCCGGGCGATGATGTTGGCACCGGGCATCAGCCGCTCCACCAGCGGTTTCATCGTGGCCGAGCCAAGGATCAGCGTCTCTTCCCGCCCGCGACGGTTGAGCAGGTGATCGGTGAAGACATGCCCGCGGTCAAAATCGGCTGCCAGCTGGATTTCATCGACAGCCACGAAGGCAACATCCAGATCGCGTGGCATGGCTTCCGCTGTTGCAACCCAGAAACGCGGATTGGCGGGCTTGATTTTCTCCTCGCCGGTGATGAGCGCCACGGATTCCACGCCGACCTTCTCGACCACCCGGTTATAGACCTCACGCGCGAGCAGCCGCAGCGGCAGGCCGATCAGGCCCGAGGAATGCGCCACCATGCGCTCGATGGCGAGGTGGGTCTTGCCGGTGTTGGTGGGCCCCAGAACGGCCGTTACGCCTCGGGCGCGCACGTCAGGGGCAAGCGATAGGGATGGCATCTTCACTTTCTGGGCACGGGAAGGCGACAGGCGTCCCCCGCTGGCACAGGCTCCTTACCGGGAAACACCGCCAGCGAACACCGGCGAATTGAAGCGCTTCGTCGGGAAATCCCGATTGGGGACAGAATATGGGTCGCAAGGGTGCCCGATCTTCACAGGTCGCCTGAACCGGGAACAGAGCGGCGACGAATCAGCCTCGGGTGATTCGAAAGGCCGCAGATCAGCGACCAGCTGGCTCTATCAGGCGTTTCAAACGGAAGGAAAGATGATTGCTTTCCGCAGTTTGGCGGCCCATCTTAACCAAAGGCCAGCAACAGGATCGACAGCCTTTCCTACCCATTCATGAAGAGCGTCTGCTGCGGCAGGGTGTGCCTCATTCATTGTTCGAACCAGCCCTGAACAAAACATGTCCGAATCGCCATCGCCTGATTCGGATGCGCATTCATCGACGCAAGCAATGCTGATAATCACGGGTTTCTGTGAGACGAGTCTGCGTCTTTGGCGTAAACCAGCTTCAGATCGACGCGATGCAAAAGGATGCCGACATGAAACCACTGCTTCGGACCTTGGCCCTGGCAGGTCTTTTCGGCCAGCTTCTTGCGGGTCCGGCGCTGCCGCAGGCGACCGCGCAGAAGACGCTGCGCATCGTGCCCTTCGCGGACCTGCAGGTGATCGATCCCATCAACACCACGGCGGGCAATGTGCAGAGCCACGCCATGCATATCTATGATTTCCTCTTTGGCCGGGACGCCAATCAGGAGCCAAAGCCGCAAATGGTCGAAACCTGGAGCGTCAGTGCTGACGGCCTGACCTGGACCTTCACGCTCAGAGACAACTTAAGGTTCCACGACGGCCAGCCCGTGACAACGGAGGACGTCATCCAGTCCCTGAAGCGCTGGG
The DNA here is from genome assembly GCA_031377545.1 of Hyphomicrobiales bacterium. GTDB lineage: Bacteria > Pseudomonadota > Alphaproteobacteria > Rhizobiales > Beijerinckiaceae > JADCCX01. The sequence goes on from JANMFA010000074.1 coordinate 7,016, forward strand.
GGGCGCGCGATCCTTATGGACGCCAGCTCGTGGCCCTGACCAAGGACATGACCGCGACAAACGCCCGGACCTTCACCTGGACCCTGACGCGCCCGTTCTCGCTGATGCTGGAGGCGCTCTCGAAATCCACCAGCAATGTACCGGCCATCATGCCCAGACGCATTGCTGAGACGGATCCATCGAAAAACATCACCGAGACCATCGGGTCCGGTCCCTTCATCTTCGTGCGCGAGGAATGGGTGCCCGGCGCCAAGGTCGTCTATCGCCGCAATCCGGATTACGTGGCGCGCAGCGAACCCTCTTCCGGTTCCGCCGGATCAAAAGCGGCCAAGGTCGACCGCATCGAATGGCGCATCATCTCTGATCCGCAATCCGCCGTGTTCGCGCTGATCAATGGCGAAGTGGATTTTCTCGAAAATCCGCCGACCGACCTGATTCCCGACCTGAAAGCCCGTGGAGCAGCCTTCACCACCACCAATGCGCTGGGCTTCCAGGGCATGATGCGGATGAACCACCTCCACCCGCCCTTCAACAACGTGAAAGCGCGCCAGGCCCTGCTCTATCTCGTCGAACAGGAAAGTTACCTGCGTGCCATGTTCGGCGAGCCCAGATCTGAAGGTGTGGAGAACAGGCGGGTCTGCCGCGCCTTCTTCAATTGTGGTGGACCATTCGCGACGGATGCGGGCGCCTTGCCGGATTTCGGCAAGAACAGGGACAAGGCCAAAGCGCTGCTGGCGGAGGCCGGATACAAGGGCGAGCCGATCATCCTGCTGCACCCCACCGACATCAGCTTCCTGTCCGCCGCCACACAGCTTCTGGCGCAGGACCTGAAGTCCATCGGCGTCAATGTCGAGATGCAGGCCATGGATTTCGCCACCATGGCCCAGCGACGCGCCAACAAGGCAGCGCCCGGACAGGGCGGCTGGCACCTGGGCCTGACATGGTGGAATGGCGCGGGATCGATGGACCCTGTCGGCAATGTGCCCATGCAGGCCTCGTGCGACAGGGCCTGGCCAGGCTGGCCCTGCGATGCGGCGCATCAGGCGCTGATCGATGCCTTTGCGGCCACCAAGACCAATGACGAGCGCATGAAAGCGGCCATCGCCGTGCAGGAAAGCGCCTATCAGTTCGTGCCCTACGTGCCGTTTGGCCAGTGGTTCCAGCCCGTAGCACATTCACCGAAGCTCAAGGGCCTGCCGATCGTGCCGGGCGTGATGGCCTTCTGGAATGTCGAGAAGGAGTGATATCGGCTAAACCCGCGTCACCCGCCGCAACGTTAGGTTGATCCGCCCCCCGTTGGGGAGCAGGTCACTCGAACCCGCCATCACACGGTCCACCCCGTGAAAACACAGGCGTGATGCTCCGCCAATGAGCAAGACATCGCCGGAATCCAGCGTGACGGATTGTGTCGGATCGTTGCGCTTGAGACCGCCGTACCTGAACAGGCAGGTATCACCAAGCGACACCGAGAGAACAGGCGCGGCAAATTCCTGCTCGTCCCGATCCTGATGCAGGCCCATCTTTGCTTTGCCCTCATACCAGTTCACGAGACAGGCCTCAGGCGGGTGGGGAAAGCCGGAAAGACTGTCCCAGGCTCCCAGCAGCGCCTGTGGCAGAGCGGGCCAGGGATTTCCCGTCACGGGATGAAGCTGCTGATAGCGGTATCCGCTGATATCGGACACCCAGCCCAATGGCCCGCAATTGGTCATCCGCACAGAGAAGGGCGTGCCTGTCTTTGGCATGACGGGCGTGAACAGCGGTGCCGCGCGGATGGCACGGCGCAATTCATCCACGAGCACTTCCTGTGCGGTCCGGTCAAACCAGCCGCGGTGCAGGATCAGGCCAGCGGCCAGCTCTTGGGGGAGTGCGGCAGGAAGCAGGCTCACGCCAGCTCTTCGCGGCTCGCAATCGTCGAATCCGCGTTCAGGCGATAGACAATCGGCACACCGGTTGCGAGTTCGCGCGCGATGATTTCCTCGCCGGTCATGCCTTCCATCGCCATGATCAGCGCGCGCAGCGAATTGCCGTGGGCCGCCACCAGCGTGCGCTTGCCCGCCAGCACGGTCGGCAGGATCCTGTGCACGTAATAGGGCAACACCCGCGCCGCAGTGTCCTTCAGGCTCTCGCCGCCGGGCGGCGGGATATCATAGGAGCGCCGCCAGACATGCACCTGCTCCTCACCCCATTTCTTGCGGGCATCATCCTTGTTCAGACCGGACAGCTCGCCATAGTCGCGCTCATTCAGCGCCTGATCGCGGATTGTTTCCAGACCGGACTGGCCAAGTTCGTCGAGCATGAGCTGGCAGGTCTTCTGCGCCCGGATCAGATCCGAGGTGAAGGCGATATCGAAGCCGATTCCCCTGGCCTTCAGCCGCCGACCTGCTGCCTTGGCTTCTTCGACACCGAGCGCAGTCAGGTCAGGATCTTTCCAGCCCGTGAACAGGTTCTTGAGGTTCCACTCGCTCTGGCCATGGCGGCAGAGCACCAGAAGATGCGTCATTCGTCGTCCTTGTCGTCAGCGATGGGCGCATCGAGCACCCCGTTGCGCGCAGCCTCGGCCACGCCTGCGAAGGCCCTGTAGGTGATCAGGAGAAGCAGGACAAGCAGGCCGGAAGCGATGGCAAGGATCTTGAGAAGGCCACGGTCAATATCAAGGATCCTGAGCCCGGCCAGCGCGGCCAGCAGCAGTGCCGCGAAAAGATAGATTCCGCGCTTGATGCGCGTGTTCAGCCCGCGAGCGTCCTGAACTGGCATCAATCCGCGAGGCCCAGCACATCCGTCATCGAGAAATAGCCCGGCTTGCGGCTCCGGCCCCAGAGCGCGGCTTTCACCGCACCATTGGCGAAGTTGTCGCGGCTTTCGGCGGAATGCGACAGCGTGATGCGTTCGCCGGGACCGGCAAAAACCACGCTGTGCTCTCCCGCCACGGTGCCACCGCGCAACGAGGCAAATCCGATATCGCCCGCCGTCCGCGCACCATGGTGCCCGTCGCGGGCCTTGTCCATATGGTCCGCGAGCGCGATGCTCCGGCCAGCAGCCGCCGCCTCGCCCAGCAACAGCGCCGTGCCAGATGGCGCATCGATCTTCATGCGGTGGTGCATTTCCACGATCTCGATGTCGTAGTCGAGATCGAGCGCCCGCGCGGCACGCTTCACCAGCAGCGCCAGCACATTGACACCAAGGCCGAAATTGCCGGATTGCACGAGGACGCAATGGCGCGATGCCGCTTTCAGGCTGGCAAAATCATCCTGACTGAACCCGGTGGTCCCCACGACATGCACGATGCGGGCCTGTGCGGCCAGTGCAGCAAAGGCCACGGACGCCGCCGGAATGGTGAAATCCAGCACGCCATCCGCCCCGGCGAAGGCCGTCAGCGGATCATCGGTGATCGTGACCCCGGCCGCGCCGGCACCCGCGACGAGCCCGGCATCCTGCCCGAGCACGGACGAACCCTCGCGCTCGATTGCAGCAGACAGAACAACACCCGGCTGCTGCCGCACGACACGCACCAGCGCCTGCCCCATGCGGCCAGCGGCTCCAACGACAACGAGACGCATGTCAGACATCACCGGTTCCCTGCAAGCGGCCCTAAGCGGGCTGCGGCCCTTCATACCCGCCCACGATCACCAGATCCGTCGGCCCCACATCCTTCAGATGTTCCAGCGCCGCCTGATATTCCGGCGATTCATAGCAAGCGACAGCCACCTCGTAGCTGTCGAACTCGACCACGACATTGTGCTTGCGCGGCGTACCCTTGGCAACTTTGCCCGCAGGTCCGCGCACGATGAAGCGGCCGCCGAACTTGGCAAACGCCTTGGCATTCAGCGCCCGGTAGCGGTCATAGGCCTCGGTATTGTCGACATCGACACGGGCCACCCAGTATCCCTTGGCCATCACACGCCCTCGACCGCGACGAGATCGATCTCGCCCGCCCCTTCGCGCAGCTTGCGGGCATTGTTGTACTCGCTGGAGAAAAGATAGGCCTTGGCCTTCTCGTAGCTTTCGAATTCGATCACCACGTTGCGTGCCCGCGCGGAGCCCTCACCGACCGAACATTGACCGCCGCGGATCAGCGGCTTGCCGCCGTATTGCGCAATGGCTTTGGAGGCTTCCGCTGCATAGACCGCCCATTGCGTCGCGTTGGTGACGCTGGCGCGTCCGATGACATATCCCTTTGGCATGCTTGCGTCCCTTTTTTTTGCCCAGCTTGATGATCAGGCGGCCTGACTTTGTGGTGCTCCGACCAACCGTCGCGCCTCGGCAGCACTCATCGGTTCGCCGAAAGCGTAGCCCTGACCATATTCGCAGCCCAGCTGATAAAGCTCAACCGCGTCCGACTCGGTCTCTGCACCTTCCGCCACGATCTGCATGCCCAGATCATGCGCCATCGTTATGATGGAGCGCAGGATCACCGGGCGCGAGCCCTTGCTGGAAGGGCGAACGAAGGACTGGTCGATCTTGATCGTGTCGAAGGGAAAGCGCTGCAGATAGGCCAGCGAGGAATACCCCGTGCCGAAATCATCGAGTGACAGCCCGGCACCCAGATCCTTCATCTTCTGAAGCATCTGCGCGGCATATTCCGGATTCTCCATCACGAGGCTCTCGGTCAGTTCGAGTTTCAGCGTGCCGCGCTTCACGGGCGCGCGGCTGAGCACGGCCTTGAGGTCATGCAGGAGGTCATGCCGCAGCACCTGACGGCTCGAGACATTGACGCTGGCGAAGATCGGCGGCTGCACGTCGAGTGCCTGCTGCCAGACCAGAAGCTCGCGCGCGGTCCGCTCCAGCACAAACACGCCCAGATCGACAATCAGGCCGGTTTCCTCCGCGATGCCGATGAATTCCTTGGGCGAGATCCGCCCGAGACGCGGGTGATCCCACCGCAACAGCGCTTCGAAACCCGCGATGGTGCGATCTTCCAGCCGGACGATGGGCTGGTAATAGACCTTCATCTCGTTGCGTTCCAGCGCACGCCGCAGATCGCTCTCCAACGCCAGCCGGTCGGGTTTCATGCTGCGCATGGACGGCCGGAAGACCTCGATGCGATCGCCGCCAAGCCTTCGGGCATGGGCCAGCGCCAGCTCGGCATTCTTCAGCACGTCATCCCGGCGCGTATCGCCCTGCTTGTCGAACAGCGCGATACCGACCGATGCCGTGACGATGATCTCGCGCTCCGAAAAGGTCATCGGTGCGGTCACTGCGCGCCGGACGAGATCAGCAAATGCCGTGATGCGCTCCGGCTCGCGTTCCGACAGCAGGATGATCGCGAAATTGTCGCCATTCAGGCGCGCCAGCGTGTCCTGCGGGCGCAGCAGGCGACCAAGGCGGCGCGCGATATTGAGCAGGATGGAATCCCCCACCGCGAATCCAACGCTTTCGTTGACCTGCTTGAACCGGTCGAGATTGAGCATCAGGACGGTCGGGCGCATCCCGTCATCCGCCCGCGAGAAGACCAGCGCGGCTTCAAGCCGGTCAAGGAACAGTTCCCGGTTGGGCAGCCCGGTCAGGTTGTCATGCACTGCATCGTGCAGCAGCCGCTCTTCCGATGTCTTGATGCCTGTGATGTCGGACATGGTGCCAACAACTCGCACGACCTCGCTGTCATCACCGACGACGGGACGCGCCTTGAGGCCATACCAGAGGAATTCGCCTTCCATCGAACGCAGCCGGAAGTCCAGCGAGATGCGCCCGCGCCGCTGATCGAGGATCGCATCGAGATTGGCCCGGTAGCGATCGCGGTCAAGCGGATGCATCGCCTCCATCCAGGGCCCCGGCCGGCCATCGAGCGAGCCGCGTTTCATGTGAAGCTGCTGTTCAAGCTCGGGGCTGAGATAAATCCGGTCGGACTGCACATCCCAGTCAAACACGATGTCGCCCGAGCCGGTCAGGGCCAGTGATTTCCGCTCCGAATCCGAGACAAGACCCTGGGCGATGGCACCGCCCGCA
>JANMFA010000110.1:0-6531 GCA_031377545.1 Hyphomicrobiales bacterium
CGATTTGCGCAAGCGCGGTGGGCAGGCCTTGCCAGTCCGACTGTTCCATCGGGTATCCTATGGCCATGACGGTGTAGCAGGTCCCTCGCGCACTATTGTGCTCAACCGCAGCCAGGGCGTGGACACATCCGAAGGCCGGGAGGCGGAGGTGCGCTTCGCCCGCTTCTTCCACAACACACCGATGGCAATCGCGACTGTCAGCAAGGACGGCCAGATCAGCCAGACAAATGCCGCCTTCGCGCGCCTGTTCGGCGATACGCTGAAATCGGGAGTGGATGGCGACCGGAGCGTCGCTTCCGCCGTCGCGCCAAAGGACCGCGCTGCTGTCATCGATGCCCTGAAAGCTGTCGGCGAGGGGCAGACCGATGTTGCTCCGATCGACGTTGTCCTGATCGGGGATCAGCGTTCGGCCCGTGTTTTCGTCACACCTGTCTCCGAACGCAACAGCGGTGATGAGGCGGCCATCGTTTACATGCTGGATACGACGGAGCAGCGCGCCCTGCAGGAGCAGTTCACCCAGGCGCAAAAGATGCAGGCCGTCGGCCAGCTTGCGGGCGGCGTGGCGCATGACTTCAACAACGTGCTGACCGCGATCATCGGATATTCCGACCTGCTGCTGGCGTCGCATCGTCCAACCGATCCGTCCTTCCAGGACATCATGCAGATCAAGCAAAACGCCAACCGCGCGGCATCGCTGGTGCGCCAGTTGCTGGCCTTCTCGCGCCGGCAGACGCTGCGGCCGCAGGTGATGCAGCTCAATGATTCCGTCTCCGACGTGCAGATGCTGCTGAAGCGGCTGTTGGGCGAAAAGGTGGAGCTCGACGTTCGCTATGGTCGCGATCTGTGGGCGATCAAGGCCGATGTGAACCAGTTCGAGCAGGTCGTGGTCAATCTCGCCGTCAATGCCCGTGATGCCATGCCAGGCGGCGGCAAGCTCACCATGCGCACCTCTAATGTCACGGACAGCCAGAGTGCGGCCTACAACTACAAGGGCCTCAAGCCCGACAACTACGTGTTGCTGGAAGTCGAGGATACCGGCACTGGCATGAGCGCCGACGTCATGGAAAAGATCTTCGAGCCCTTTTTCACCACGAAGGAAATCGGCAAAGGCACAGGTCTCGGCCTTTCCATGGTGTTCGGCATCATCAAGCAGTCCGATGGCTTCATCTTCTGCGATTCAACCGTGGGCCGCGGCACGACATTCCGCATCTTCCTGCCGCGCCACATCCCCACGGCGGAAGAGATTTCCAGCGCCAGGGTCGACGAGGTCAAGGTTACCCAGACACAGGACCTGACCGGCAACGGCACGATCCTGCTGGTGGAAGACGAGGAGGCCGTGCGTGCCTTCGGCGCCCGGGCGTTGCGCTCGCGCGGTTACACCGTGCTGGAGGCAAGCACTGGCGTGGAAGCGCTGGAGCTGGTCGAGGATCATGGCGACGACATCGTCATGGTGGTCTCGGACGTTGTCATGCCAGAGATGGACGGCCCAACATTGTTCACCGAACTCAAGAAGCGTGGCCGCAACTATCAGTTCGTCTTCGCCTCGGGCTACGCCGAGGAAGCCTTCAAGAAAAACCTGCCGGATGCCGATCAGGAAGCCTTTGCCTTCCTGCCCAAGCCCTATAGCCTGAAGCAGCTGATTGAGGCCGTGAAGCAGGTGAAGGCTTGAGCGTTGTCCGCAATTGCGCGTTCTGATCTGGGAGTGTGAGACATGCAAGGACTCGGATTTTTGCGCGTCATGCCGTTCATTGGCTTGGCGGTCGTCCTGTATCTGGTCGGCGTTCTGGTTTTCGGCGCGTCGCTTTCAACCGGGATATTCTCGTTCCAGCTGCCGTCAGGGGCGCAGCTTCGCTTCCTGTTCTCCGATCTTGTGATGATTCTGGGCTTGCTGCTGTTCTTCGTCGAACTTCTGCTATCCACCAGCCCGACCAAGGCATCGCTGCTCAATCACGCCCTTTCGATGGCGCTTTTCGTCGCCTGCGGATTGCTGTTTCTGCTCGTCGAGGCCTGCGGAACCACGACCTTTCTCTTCCTCACCACACTCGCCATGGTGGATGTCATCAGCGGATACTCCATCAGCATCATTGCTGCGCGGCGTGATCTGACGGTGGACAGGACCGAGTGAGACAATGAACTGCGTTGGGAGCCATCCATGAAGTCACGCGCTGCTGTCGCCTGGGAGGCCAACAAGCCTCTCACCATCGAGACCATCGAGATCGGCGGGCCCAAAGCAGGCGAAGTGCTGGTCGAGATCATGGCGACGGGCGTTTGCCACACGGATGCCTACACCCTGTCCGGCCTCGATTCCGAGGGAAAATTCCCCGCAATCCTTGGTCATGAAGGCGCGGGCATTGTCCGTGAGGTTGGCAAGGGTGTCACCAGTCTCAAGCCCGGCGATCATGTGATTCCGCTCTACACACCGGAATGCAGGGCCTGCAAGACATGCCTGTCCCAGCGTTCCAACCTGTGCACCTCGATCCGCGCCACGCAAGGGCTGGGCCTGATGCCGGACCGCACCTCGCGGTTCTCCTGTGACAGGATGGGCCGGAGCAACGAGGTCTTCCATTACATGGGCTGCTCCACCTTCTCGAATTTCACCGTGCTGCCGGAGATTGCGCTGGCCAAGGTGCGTGAGGACGCGCCGTTCGACAAGATCTGCTACATCGGTTGCGGCGTTACGACTGGCATCGGCGCGGTCATCTATACGGCCAAGGTCTGGCCCGGCGCGAATGTCGTGGTGTTTGGACTGGGCGGCATCGGCCTCAATGTCATCCAGGGTGCCCGGATGGTGGGCGCGGACAAGATCATTGGCGTCGATCTCAATCCGGCAAAGGCCGAGATGGCCAAGAAATTTGGTATGACCCATTTCATCAACCCGGACGTCGTGGGCCGCGACAAGGTGGTGGAAGCCATCGTTGATATCACGGGAGGCGGGGCGGATTTCTCGTTCGAGTGCATTGGCAACACCACGACGATGCGTCAGGCGCTGGAATGCTGCCACCGCGGCTGGGGCGAAAGCATCATCATCGGCGTCGCGCCCTCCGGCACGGAGATTTCAACCCGCCCCTTCCAGCTTGTGACAGGGCGCGTCTGGAAAGGCTCGGCCTTTGGCGGCGCGCGCGGGCGCACCGATGTGCCGAAGATCGTGGACTGGTACATGGAGGGCAAGATCAACATTGATGATCTGATCACCCATGTGATGCCGCTGGACGAAATCAACACGGCGTTTGACCTGATGCATGAGGGCAAGAGCATAAGGTCAGTGGTGACGTTCTGAGAGGAGGGGCACCTCTTGAACGCAGATCGAAGTGTCAGCTCACGACATAGAGAAGAGCGGTTCAGGCTTCGCTATCGGCTTGGCACGCTTTCTCCGCTAAACTTCACGCTTGCGGATCGGTTTTCACTGACCTCCGATTTGACGCAAACCGTTGTCGAGCAACTGCAGTTCGTTTCAGCCGATGGTCACACCATTCGCGCCTTTCTCACCGGACCGGTGGGTGAATGGCGCAACCTACCTGCGGTTCTCTACTGTCATGCCCATGGCAACCGCTACGACATCGGCGCGACAGAACTGATCGCAGGCAGGCCTGCACTCCGGAACCCGCCTTATGCACAAGACTTGGCCCACCAGGGCATTGTGGCGCTGTGTATCGATCTGCCGTGCTTCGGCGACCGTGCGGACGAATCCGAATCCATCGCGGCCAAGCGGCATCTGTGGCATGGCCGCACGCTGTTTGGCGCCATGCTGACGGAACTGTCGGCGGCACTCGATCTGCTTGAAGCCATCGAAGGCGTCAACGTGGACCGGATGGGCGTACTGGGACTGTCCATGGGGGCGACGCTTGCGTTCTGGCTCGGCGCGCTGGAGCCCCGGCTCAAGGCCATCGCGCATCTGTGCTGTTTTGCTGATCTTGCGATGCTGGTGGAACAGGGCAGGCACGACCTGCACGGCTTCTACATGACGGTTCCAGGCCTGCTGAAGCATTTCACGACTGGACAGATCGCCGGGTTGTGCGCGCCTCGCCCTCAGCTGATATGTGCAGGCCTGCAGGATCCGTTGACGCCCCATGACGCCTTTGAGAAAGCCGTGGCCGACGCCAGGGCCGCTTATGTGGCCTCAAACAACGCAGACCGCCTCACGATCCATGGCGAGCCTGATCAGGGACATCAGGAATCGCCTGCGATGCGCGAGGCGGTCCTGCGCTTCTTCAAGGATGTTCTTTAAGCCTGCTCGACCTTGCCGGGACTGATCTTCGGCAGGAACCAGGCCAGCAGACCGATGGCCGGAAGATAGGCGCAGTAGCCATAGACCGCCTCGATACTTGTCCGGTCCGCGATTTCGCCAAGGATGGCAGCGGCTACTCCGCCCAGGCCGAAGGTCAGCCCGTAGAACAGGCCACCGATCATGCCAACGCGGCTCGGCATCAGTTCCATCGCGTAGATCAGGATCGAGGCAAAGGCGCTCGACATGATCAGGTTGATGATGATGGTCAGGACGACGGTCCAGAACAGGTCGACATGCGGCAGGACGAGCGTGAACGGCAGTGCGCCGAGAATGGAGAACCAGATCACTTTGTCGCGACCGATCCGGTCTCCCACCATGCCTCCGAAAATGACGCCGACGGCAGCAGACACGAGAAAAAGAAACAGCATGATCTGCGATGTCTGCACCGACACGCCGAACTTTCCGATGAGATAGAATGTGTAGAACGAGTTGAAACTCTGGGCGTAGGCATTCTTGGAGAAGAGCAGGATCACCAGGATCGTCATCGCAAAAGCCACGCCTGCACCGGAGGCAACAGGCCCGATCAATGAGGCTGTCGGTGTGTCCTTGCTTGCGACAGCAAGGGCGCGTTGAAAGGCTGATTGCCAGCGCGCCGTCCAAAGCATAAGCCCCATGGCGACAAGCGCCGCAAGCGAGAACCAGACTAGGCTGACCTGCCCCTTTGGAACCACGATGAATGCCGCAAGCAGCGGTCCAAGCGCGCCGCCAGTCTGGCCACCCACCTGAAAAATGCCCTGTGCGAGGCCAAGCTGTCCACCCGACGCATTGCGCGCAAGCCGCGTCGCTTCGGGATGAAAAATGGAAGAGCCCAACCCCACCATTGCCGAACCGACAAGCAAAGTGCCGTAACTCCCGGCATAGGCCAGCACGACAAGGCCGACGAGGGTCGAACCCATGCCTGCGACCATGGAATAGGGCAGCGGATGCTTGTCCGTGTAATGGCCGACAACCGGCTGGAAAATGGAGGCTGTCAGCTGGAAGGTCAGCGTGATGATGCCGATCTGGCCGTAATCCAGCTGATAGGCTTCCTTGATGATAGGATAGATCGCGGGAATGAGCGACTGGATCATGTCGTTCAGCAAATGCGTCAGGCTCAATGCAAGCAACACGGGCATGGCTGCGGCAGAACTGTGCGAGCGCACGGCGGACTCAGTCTGGATCGTCATATTGTCAACAGTTCCGAAAGTTCCTCTGATCCCTTCAACGCCCACGATCATGACTTGGCAAGTGCAACAGCCATGAAAAGGACGTGCACGGCCGATGAACAATCAGAATGGAACGCTCCGGAAAAGAAAGAGGCCGGATGATCGGGAGGGGATCATCCGGCCTAAAGCATCGGTCCTAGGGAGGAGGGACGGACCGAGACTTCGATTTCACGACGCCAGCGAACTCAACGCAGGGAGGAGGTTCGGAGCACCGCCGCCGTCGATGGATAACGATATGAGGCCAAATGCTGCATTGCACAACAAATAGCTTTCGATGGCTGCTATGCATATTTGTTGGGCTGAACGGGTGGTCCAACAACAGGATTTAATCAGCGCTCTGCCAAAGATTTGGACGTGCTGCGTGGTCTATTGAACAGATGCTGCCGGGAAAGGCAGCAGCTGTCCACCCCGATCACACGGCGGCCGTCACCATGATTTCCACGTCATAGCCAGGTGCGGCGAGCGCGGGGCTCTGCACGGTGGCGCGCGCCGGGGTATTGCCTGGGCTGACCCAGCCATCCCAGACCGCATTCATCTGCGCGAATGTTCCCATGTCCGTCAGCCAGATCTGCGCTGTCAGAAGCTTCGACTTGTCGGTTCCTGCCTGGGCCAACAGGCCGTCGATTGCGGCAAGGATATCCTTTGTCTGTTCGGTGACGGACTGGCCCTTGGTATTGTTGGCAACCTGCCCCGCGAGATAGGCAACGCCGCCATGAAGGACGGCCTGGCTCATGCGAGGACCGGGATGAAGACGCTTGATGGACATGAATGTTGCTCCGGTTGCAGCGTGGAAATCACAGCGAGGAGCATTATCCAATCGTGGCGCAGGTCACAAGCAGCCGTCTGGAAATCGAAATGAGAACAAATTTTGATTTGACCAGAACAAACCGCTTGCAAAAGAGAACAAAAGTGGTACTTTAATGACATTGAAGCAACGCCGTGACTCAGCCATAAGGAGCGCCAGAACCATGTCTCAACCTGCCCTGAAACTCGTGGAAGGAACTTCCGTGGACAAGACCAAGGCGCTGGACGCAGCGCTCT
>JANMFA010000131.1:0-1670 GCA_031377545.1 Hyphomicrobiales bacterium
TTGTTCAGCACGTAGAGGTCCGTTGTGCCCAGCAGGACCACCGGCGTGCCGTCGTAGCCGCCTTCCTTGAGCAGCGCTTTCGCCTTCTCGACGTTCGACGTCAGCTTGTCCTCCCAGCCCTTCGTGGAGGCGAGCGGCGTGTCGCACATGAACATCGCCAGACAGGTCTTGTAGTACCTGGGATCGCCGATCACGCCCTTCAGGAAATCCTCCTGGTTGAAGGCGTAGAGCAGCGCCTGGCGGATTTTCGGATTGTCGAACGGCTTGTGCAGCACGTTGAAGCGGAACAGGTACTGCAATCCCAGCGGGTTGGTGTTGACCAGCTCGATGTTCCGGTCTTTCGCGAGCAGCGGGAACAGGTCGAACTGCGGCGATTCGATCATGTCGATCTCGGCATTGAGCAGCGCGTTGACCACGGTCTGCTGGTCCGACATCGCCACCCACTCGACGCGATCGACCTTGGCGACCTTGCCGCCGGCCAGGCCCGAGGGGGTCTCGGCGCGTGGCTTGTATTTCGGATTGCGGACATAGACGGTCTTGTCGCCGGGTTTCCATTCGTCCTTCTTGAAGATGAACGGCCCCGATCCGGTCGTGTCGGCCAACTGAGTAAAGGGATCGAGCTCGGCCACCCGTTTGGGCATGACGAACAGCGCGCCGGACGGCTTGGACAGGCTCATCATGAGCAGCCCCGAGGGCTCGCTCAGCACCACGCGGAAGGTCTTTTCGTCGACCGCCGCCGTCTCCTTGACGACCTTCATCAGCAACTGGCCCATCGGATCGCGCGCCGCCCAGCGTTTGATCGAGGGGATCACGTCGGCGGTGGTGACCGGCGGCCCATCGTGCCATTCCAGCCCGTCGCGCAGCTTGAAGGTGTAGGTCACCTTGTCGTCCGCGACGGTCCACGACTCGACCATCTGCGGCTGGATCTGGAGTTTGGAGTCCAGCGCGAACAGCGTGTCGTAGATCATGTAGCCGTGGTTGCGCACGATGTAGGCGGTGGTCCAGACCGGGTCGATGACCTTGAGGTCGGAGTGGTTCACCACGCGCAGGGTGGTTTGCGCGCCGGCAAGACCGGTCGTGGCAACCGTGAAAGCCAGCGCGAGCGCGCCGGCCATGGCTCGAATTCGCAGCATCCTGAAGTCCTCCCGAGACGGTTTCGAGGGCAGCTTGGACGCTGCGTTCTTGTTTTTGGGAAACAACGCGCGAAGCGACGCAGTCTTGGCAGTCCGCCGACGGTTGGCAAGGGCCAAACACCGGGCAATCGGACCAACGCGGTCCCCCGGATATCGGAGCGGTTTGCGATCCGGACTGCGTTCCATCGACACGGCGAGGTGGTTCGGGTGGATCGACGCGCCCCTCTGGACCAGTCGCGCGACCGGTGTGGGCGCGGGTGTGGTTGACCCGCTTGGCCCGATCGATCGACCCGACGTCGCGCCGCCATCCAGCGGATACCCCCCACCTGGCGGTTTCGGCTGGATGACGCCGATTTCGACTGGATGGGGCTGGTTTCGGCTGGATGGCGGCCGCAAAGGCTGGATGGAAGGCCGAAACGAGTGGACGCTCGGCGCATTTCGGTTGGATGATGGCTGGATGCGACGGTCCCAACGCTGGATGACGCCAGGATGGCGGGCCTCCGGGGTGGCGCATGATTGGCAGGACATCGCCTTGAG
>JANMFA010000136.1:0-12636 GCA_031377545.1 Hyphomicrobiales bacterium
CCAATTACCTCAACCCCATTCGCGTGAACCGCACTGGCGAATTGGACTGGAAGGAACTGAACGCCGAGGTCCGCAAATTCCAGGAGCGGCCCGAGATCCGCGACGCCTGGGCCAAGCAGGGAGCCCTCGCCATCAGCCTGAACCCGCAGCAGTTCGGCGACTACATCAAGGCCGATATCGCGAAATGGAAGCAGGTCATCGAGACGGCCAACATCAAAGCTCAATGAACAAAGGTTCGGGAGCCGTGCATGACAGGCGCGTTGGCGTTGGAGAGCGCCGTTGAACTCACCGTCAACGGCATGGAGCGGTGCCTGGCAGGCGATCCGCAGCGGACATTGCTTGATGCGCTGCGCGAAGGCCTTGGCCTCAGGGCAACGCGCTTTGGCTGTGGCGAGGGTCTTTGCGGCGCCTGCACGGTGATCGTGGATGGTCGCGCCATCACGGCCTGCAACACTCCGCTCTGGTCTACGGCTGGAAAGACCGTCACCACGCTCGAAGGTCTTGGCGACTCCGCAAACCCTCATCCGCTGCAACAGGCTTTCATTGACGAAGCGGCCATGCAGTGCGGCTATTGTGTCTCCGGCATCATCATGGCGGCGGCTGCGCTTCTGGCGGCCAACCCTGATGCGACGCCCGCTGATATGCGCGCCGCGCTGGAGAACAATCTATGCCGATGCGGGGCGCACAACCGTATGCTTCGCGCGATCGAGCGTGCTGCCGTCGTCCTGAAGGGTCACAGCGCCTCGTGAGTGACGTCGCCCTGCCCCGCAATCTTGCAGCCAATCCCATCCTTGGCCACTGGATCGGGTTCGAAAGCGATGGCATGGTACGGCTGTCCCCCGGCAAGGTCGAGATCGGACAGGGCATCCTGACGGCGCTGGCCCAGATCGCCGCGGATGAGCTGGACGTGGCGCTGTCTCGTATTCGCCTCGTGCCCGCTGATACTGCGAACAGCCCGAATGAGGAGGTGACGTCCGGCTCGCTGTCGGTGCAGGATTCGGGTGTCGCCATCCGCTATGCCGCCGCACAGGTCCGCAGCCTGATGCTTGATGCTGCGGCCAGGCAAATGGATGTGCCACGCGCGTTGTTCGTTGTGGTCGACGGGCTCATCCGTGGTCCCGGAAATCGCGCCACAAGCTATTGGGATCTTGCAGCCCAGGTGTCGCTGGACTGCGCGGCAGAAGTCGGGTTTTCACCGAAAGCGGCAATAGATCGTCACATTGCCGGCCGTTCCGTCGGGCGAATCGACATCCCAGGACGTGTTTTCGGTACACGGCCCTACATCAACGATATGACACTGCCTGGCATGCGCCATGGCCGCGTGATGCGTCCGCACCGGCCTGGAGCAACGCTGTCCGGGCTGGATGAGACAACCTTCCAGAAGAAGTTTCCTGGCGTTTTGCTGGTCAGGAACGGTTCGTTCCTCGGCGTTGTCGCCGACAGCGAGCATAAAGCCGAAGCAGCGGTCAGCAGACTTGCCACCCTCAGCAGCTGGATCGGGGGCGCACAGATGCCCGACAGCGACGCACTGCCGGACTGGCTGAAAACGCAGCCTCATGCGGACACGGTTGTCGAGCAGCGCGGCAATTTTACGCCAAAGGGCAGGCAGCGCTACGCGCGCAGCTATGCCAAACCCTTCATTGCCCACGCCTCCATTGGTCCATCCACAGCCATCGCGCAATGGCGCGATGGCAAACTGGAAGTGACGAGCCATACGCAGGGTGTCTTCAACCTACAGCGCGATCTTGCACTGGTACTTGGTCTTTCGGGCGAGGCTGTACGCGTTACCCATGCGGAAGGCGCAGGCTGCTATGGCCACAACGGAGCCGACGATGTGGCGCTCGATGCGGCGTTGCTGGCCCGGGCAGCGGGATGTCCGGTCCGGGTGCAATGGTCGCGAGCCGATGAACTGACGCAGGCTCCATTCGGTGCAGCAATGCGCATGGACCTTGAGGCCGAGCTCAGTGAAGATGGTCGCATCCTGTGTTGGGAACATACGCTCACCAGCAACGGCCATGTCGCGCGCCCCGGCCGCAGCGCCAGTCCGGCATTGCTTGCGGCCTTCTCCCTTGATCCGCCCTCCCCCCGTTTCGAAGCGGGCGATCCTCCGCTTTCCGCAGGAGGTGGCGCTCAGCGAAACAGTGTGCCGCTCTATGACATCCCCAACATACTGATCCGCCAGCGCCGCGTGCTGTCGACACCGATCCGCACTTCGTCTCTGCGGTCGCTTGGTGCCTTTGGCAACATCTTCGCCATCGAAAGCTTCATGGACGAACTGGCCGCCGCGACCGGCGTTGATGCGCTGGCCTTCCGGCTCAGGCACCTCGCGGACAAAAGAGGGCGGGCCGTTCTGGAGACAGCTGCTGGCATGGCAGGCTGGGGGCAAGTGCCCTGCCCCGAGGGGCGCGGAAGAGGGCTGGCCTTTGCGCGTTACAAGAATACCAGCGGCTACTGCGCCGTGGTCGCCGAAGTGGATGTGGAACACGAACCGCGTGTCACGGAACTCTGGATCGCCGTTGATGTGGGCGAGGTGATCAATCCGGACGGTGCCATCAACCAGGTCGAGGGCGGCGCTCTCCAGTCCGTCAGCTGGACGCTGAAGGAGGAAGTGCGGTTCTCGCGCGACGCGCTGGATTGCGGATCATGGTCAACCTACCCAATCCTGCGTTTCAGCGAAGTGCCGGTGGTCTCCGTGCAGCTCATTGCCCGCCCGGAGGAGCCACCGCTTGGCGCTGGAGAATGTGCGCAGGGCCCGACAGCCGCCGCCATCGCTAATGCTGTTCATGCAGCACTCGGCATCCGTATCCGGCAGACTCCCATCACACGGCAACGCATCATCGAAGAATTGGCGGCACAATGAGCAACATCAGGATTTTCAGCGGTGGCGCGGCCCACGGCATCGTATCGACGCTGACACCCGCCTTCACGGCCGCGACCGGTCTGGGAATCGATGGCACGTTCAGCGCAGTTGGAGGGCTGAAGGCCCGCATTCTCGCGGGCGAAAGGCCGGATCTCGCCATTCTTACGGCAGCCATCGCGGTCGAGCTTGAGGCCAAGGGGATCGCGATGCCGGGCGAGAGCCGGGCGATTGGCGATGTCGCAACCGCTGTGGCGCTGAAAGCGGATGCCGCCATGGCCAGCGTATCCACAGCGGAGGATCTGCGCGCATTGCTGATCCGCGCCGACGCCATTTATTTTCCTGATCCCGAACAGGCCACGGCAGGAATCCATTTTGCCAATGTGCTTCGACGCCTGGGTATTTTCGAAACAACCGCGGCTCGCCATCGCACCTACCCCAACGGCGCAACTGCCATGGCGGCGCTGGCGGCCTCGTCAGAGGCGCTGCCGGTCGGCTGCACCCAGCTGACCGAGATCATCTCGACGCCAGGCATCCACGCCATCGGTGACCTGCCGGGCGATCTTGGACTCAGCACGACATACACAGCCGCTGTGATCACCGGGACATCGCGGGCAGATGCCGTTCGTTGGCTGGCGGCGGCACTCGCGGCACCGGAGCATGCTGATGCCCGCGCGGCGTGCGGCTTCGCCTGATTGCATGGCGTTACAAATTGCAGGGAACGATCAAAAATGCTGCCTGATCGAGTTGTTTGAATGAACTCTTGAGTGATATGAATCGCCAATGAGACTTTGACGCCAGCGCTCTTGTTCGGAAGCAATAATGGCCAGGAAGGCATTCATAAGCTATCGACGCGATGATTCACGCGACGCATCGCGCAGCATATACATGTTCCTTGAGCAAAAGCTCGGTGCTGACAAGCTGTTCATGGATGTGGACAGCATTGCCGGCGGCGTCGCTTTTCCCGATTTTCTGAAAATTCAGCTGAAATCCACCAGAATTCTGTTGGCCATCATCGGACCAAGATGGGCATCCCTTTCAGGAGCGGACGGACGCCCGCGCCTGTCCGACCCTGACGATTTCGTGCGTCTGGAAATTCGGACAGCGCTGTCCGCCGGCATCCCGGTCATTCCTGTTTTGCTGGACGGCGTCAATCTGCCCCCTGCCGAAGAATTGCCCGACGATCTGAAGGAAATCCGGGATCGGCAAATCAGGCGCGTGCGCCATGAAACCTTCGGCACAGACATGTCCGTTGTTCTTCGGGACGTGCGTGAGGCGCTGAAGGAAGATGCGGGCATTGTCCGCCAGCGCTATTTGCGCTGGGGGAAGGCCAGTGCGGTTGCCGCTTCCCTGGGTGCGCTGGCCATGTGGCCTGGCGTCATCATGACCCCGTTGATGGAGACGGGAGAGCGTATCAAGAGTGAATGGACGTCCTATCGGCAGGACGTTGCAAGCGCCGGCCTGAAATCCGAGGAAGCCGCGTGGCGCACCGCAACAGAAACAAAATCTGTCGAGGGCTATGAGGCGTTCCTGCGCCTCTATCCGGCCAGTTCCAATGCCGCCACGGCGCAAGCCAACATCAACACGATCAGGGAAGCCGAGAACCGTCGGCAGAAGGCGACGGAGGAAGCTGATCGCCAGCGTGACGAGGACCGCAGAAGGATGGCGGCGGCGCAAGATCAGCTCGCACGGGAAAGTCTCGAAAGAAAGCGCGATGCCGATGCCTGGACTGCTGCGGAAGCATCAGCAAACCGGGCTGGCTATGAATTTTACTTGCGGCAGTTTCCCGGTGGCGTGAAAGCGCAGTCCGCGACGGAAGCCCTTTTGCGTATCGAGGAGAAGATCAAGGCGGACATTGCGGCGCAGGAAGCACGACGCCTCGATGCAATCCGGATCGAGACCGAACGTCTGGCAGCGATCGAAGTCCGAAAGAAGGAAGAGCAGGACAAACTGCAGCGCGAAGCCGCTGAAAAACTCGACAATGACGCATGGAAAATCGCCGAAGGCGGTCAATCACCTGAAGCGTATCGTACCTATATCGAACGATTCCCGTCGGGAAAACACATCAGGCTTGCGAACGAAAAGATCGTTCTGCTCGAAGCGGAACGACGTGATCAGCACGATCTCGCTGCGTGGCAACGGGCAAAATCGCTGAACACACTGGCTTCGTACCGCCACTACATGGATTCGGCATCCGACGGTCGTCACAGGATTGAAGCCGAGAATATGGTCAAATCGCTGGAAGCTGTTGGACGGCGATGGAACGCGCTGCGCAACAGCCGCGCCCTTCCCGGCCTGCGCGCGCTGTTGAAGGATGCCACGGGCACCGAATTCCAGACGGCGGTGGAAGCGCGAGTGGTCGAGTTGATCGACAGCGAGAACCGCGATTGGGGATTGATCCGGCGCGAATCCTCACTTGCCACACTGATAAAGTTTCTTGAGCGCTGGCCGGAGGGAAACCATTCCGACGAAGCGGCAGCACGTGTTGGCGAGTTGCAGGGTCTTGGAAAGACCTGGGCTGGGCTGAAACAGAGCAACGATGAAGCGTCGCTCGAGCGATTTGTCTTTGAACATGGCTGGTCAGAGTTTGGTGCCGAAGCGGCGGCGCGCCTTGTCAATTTGCGCAAGCGCAACAACCAGCCTGCGAGCGATCAGATCAGGTTTCTGACAGCCGAGGAAATGGGTTCGTTGATCGACCGAAAGGACCTGCGCCTGCTGCGCTCCGGCATCTCGGTGCGCATCAACTCGAGCGAGATGTCACCTGCGCGAAAAACGCTCGGACCCAAAATCCTCAACACGATCACCAAAGAAAACTTCCAGTTTGAAGGGGCCTTCGCTTCTTCATCCAGCGAAGGCTTCCAAAGCAAAAACATCCAGGGGATCGGCGGAATCGTGATCAGCCGTGTTGATCGCACAGGTTCCTTGTTCCTGCTTGAAATGACGGGCGACGAGCGCAAGGCAATCGATGTCAATGCAAAGGACAGGCGATACTCGTATCTCAACATCATCCGTGACAGTTTTGGCTACGTCTGTTCGATGACGGTCTGGCAGATGCTCCAGAGCACGGAAAGGCCGGAATTGCTGGTGGAGCGATGTGAGGCAACGCAATAGGGCTGTCGTCAGATTGTGATCCTTGACCGGCATGGCAATTCCTGATTTGCATTGTTCGCAATGGGGGGAAACATGAAACGCTTTGTAATTCTCAATGTCTTCTTGGCATCGATGCTTGCTGGGGGCACCAATGCTGCTCTGGCGGCGCTAAAGTTTGCGAACAATGCGTCCTACGTGTTTGAACAAACTGTCAGCACGACATGCGCCCAGGCCACAAGCGGCGCTGCGCGCAACAAATGCATTGGTACCGCGATGGATAAACTGGTCGTCGATATCCAGTCAGGCGTGAGTGACATCAATATCGTTGCGCCTCCGGCGGTTCCGGCGCTCAAGCGGGCGGCATCGCAGGTCAATGCAGCCAAGTCGAAAGCTGCAGGCACTACTGCGCTTAATCGCGTCCAGTCGGTCGTGCGGGACCTTGCGGCGAAAAGCTCCGGAGAAGCGAGCCTCGTTTACAACCGCCTCAATCAGGCGATGGCTAAGGCGCAAAGCGTCATTGAGGCTGGAACGTGACGGCCATAGTTGTGATGAGAGAGGCATGAAACGATTCACATTTCTAAATGCAGTTTTGCTGTTCGTTTTTGCGATTGGCTCAAGTCAAGCAGGTCCCAGCGGCGCGCTCGGCGCCGCAGTCTATGTCAACAGTGCGTCTTATGCATTTGAACAAACAATCTCCGGCTGCACGCAACTCGCGACCGGCGCTATTCGCAATCAATGCGTCGGCAATGCAATGGACAAACTGGTGAAAGATATCACGGTCGCTGACAGTGACATCAACATCGTGGCCCCTCCGGCTGCTCCTGCATTGCGGTCAGCTTCCTCGCAAGTGAAATCAGCAAAGACAAAGTCCGCAGGCGCTACCGCGCTCAATCGTGTCCAGTCCGTTGTCCGGGATCTCGCGGCAAAGAGCTCGGGACAAGCCAATCTCGTTTACAACAGGCTCAATCAGGCCATGGCGAAAGCGCAGAGCGTCATCGAGGCTGGTGGTTGATCGTATTGGCCGTCACGACCGCCCACCATCGACCGACAGAATCTGCCCGCTGATCCACGCGGCATTCTCGCTGGCGAGAAACACCACCGCGTTGGCGATATCGTTCGGCGTGCCCAGTCGCCGCGTGTGTATGCTGGCTATCAGCCGCGCCTGCCCTTCGGCTCCGTAGCTCTCCCATTGCCTTTCCGTCGCCGGATTGGAGCGCACGAAGCCGGGCGCGACCGCGTTGCAGGTGATGCCAAGCGGTCCCAGATCCTGGCTCAGCTGTTTCGTCAGCCCGACCAGAGCGTGCTTGGCTGCCGTGTAGGCCTGAATGCCGGTCAGGCTCGGACGCAAGCCGGCACCTGATGCAATGTTGATGATCCGGCCGAAAACATTCTTGCGCATGGGCTCGGACACCGCCTGCGAGAGATAGAATGCACCGTCGACATTGGCTTCGAACAAGACCTTCCACTCCCGCTCGCTGACCGCTCCGACCGGTTGGCCGACCTGACCGCGCACGCCGCCTGCACAGTTCACGAGAATGTCCAACCGCCCATGCTTTGCTGCGATGGCAGCAACCGCTTCATGGGCCTCCGCCTGCTGGCCCACATCAAAGACCGAGGAGGATTCCATGCCTTCTGCCCGCGCGAAGGCCTCCACGCCTGCCCGGTCGGCATCTGCCGCAATCACGGTTGCACCTGAGGCTTGCAGCGCCCGGGCAATACCTTGCCCGATGCCCTGCGCCGCACCGGTGACGAGGGCTACACGGTTGTCGAAGCGGATCTGCATGTGTCGATCAATACCTGAAAAGTCTCGAAAGCCATCGGACGGCGGCCATCCTCAATGTCGTGGATGAGTTCAACCAGACGGCTGATCGCAGGCGTGCCAACGCCGGCCTCCGCTCCAAGCCGAGCGATAATGCCGATCTGCGGATCAATCTCGGTCTTGCGCTTGCGCACGGCAAGATCGCGGTAGATGCCGGAATGCGTCTTGGCGGTGTAGCGGTTGAACTCGCCCAGAGCGGCGATCGAGGCGCGGCTGCCTTCCTCGGACGTGCCGGGCGCGAAAACATCGGGATCAAAACCGTTGAAGCCGACAGGCCTTACGCCACGAGCCTTGGCAACAGCCATCACCTCGCGTGCCAGTGCATCAAACACGACGAAGCGGCGCGAATCTTCGAAATTGGCAGTCATCGAATCTGGTGTCAACGCTGTCGCGAACAGCATGGCCCCATAGGCCAGCTTGCCCCAGAGATAGCCCCAGATGTTGTCGGTGAGCACCGCGTTTGGCTCCATGATCGATAGCCAGCGGTGCATTTCACGCGTGCGGTCTCGGACAGATCCGTCAACTTCGCCAACAACGACCGCTGCGCGATTGCCAAAGAGGATTTCGCCTGGACCCAGCCAGTCCGCCCCGAAATTCACGAAACAGCCCATCGTCCTCTCGGCACCAACAGCATCAGAAATGGCGATCTCGTTCAATCCATTTTGCGCCGACAGGATATAGCCGTCTTTTGCAAGATGCGGCTTCAGCTGGGCAAGTGCTGCCTCCGTTGCCTGGGCTTTGACCGCCAGCACGATGATCGGCCATTCGCCCGTGACGTCGGGCGGTGACAGCGCTGCAACGACCTGCCGGAAGGTCTCAACCGGCCCCGCAATGGACAGGCCGGTCGAGCGGCACGCCTTCACATGCTCCTCGACCACATCGACCAGCGTGACAGGCAGTCCGGCACGCGACCAATAGGCCCCCAGCGTTCCGCCGATAGCGCCCGCGCCCCAGATCAGGATTGGTGTCGCCACCCCTACTTCGCAGGCTTGATGTTCATGGCGAGCGTATCCTCATCGACGCGCGCCTTGATCGTCACCTTGTCCTTTTGCATGGCCCATGCCGATCCGACGGCGACGATAGGCAGGCGCTGACGGTCTTTCAGAACGAGTGCATTGGCATCTTCCAGCTGCTTGCGGCGCTTGGCCTCGTCCATTTCGTTCCCGGCATCCTGCAGCAGCTTGTCCATCTCCGGGTTTTTGTAACCCAGCACGTTGAACGCGCCCATTTTCTTGTCCCTGTCGTTGGAATGCGCCAGCGATGACAGCGTATAATGCGCCTCACCCGTCAGCGTGCCCCATCCGGACATCGACATCGAATACTCACCACGCGTTCGCGCCGGAAAGAACACTGCCGCCGGTTGCGCATTGGTCTGCGCATCGATGCCAATGGCCGCAAGCATCTGCGCAATCGATGTTCCGACCTGACGGTCACCGGGCAGACGGTCCTGCGTGAACGAGAACTGCAGCTTGAAACCATTGGGATAACCCGCATCTGCCAGCAGCTTTTTCGCCGCCACCGGATCAAACTTGCGCTCGCCGAGCGTCTTGTTGAAACCGAAGATCGACGGCGTCACCATCTGGCTCGTCGGCACGCCAAGGCCTTCCATGGAAATCTCGGCGAGGGTCTTGCGGTCAATCGCCAGATCGATGGCCTCGCGCACCCGCAGATCAAGGAAGGGGTTCTTGTCGAGCGCAGAACCATCCTTGGCGGAAACGTTCAGTGCTTTTTCGCGCATATCAAGCTCAACATTGAATACGTAAACAGTATCAATGGTTTGAACGGTCAATTTCGGGTCACGCTTCAAGGTGGCGAGATCAGTGGCCGGAACGCGTGTGATCAGATCGAGTTGCCCCGCCTTGAGTTGAGCCACGCGGGCGGCATCGTTGGGCACTTCCTTGCGCACATGGCGCGCCCATGGCTCTTTCGGGCCCCAGTAGCCGTCAAAGCGATCAAGAACGAGATCCCCCTTGGGTTGCCACGAGACGAACTTGTAAGGCCCGGTCCCAACCGCCGCCTTGCCGGAATTGAAGGCCTCATTGGCCGTTTCCTTCGTCAGTCCAGCGGCTGCCTTGGACGAAACAATGAACAGACGGATGAAATCATTGGCCAGAATAGGTGCCGGACCGTCCGTGATGACCTGTACGGTATGCGGATCGACGATCTTCACTTCCTTGACACGCCGGACATAGATCGTGGTGGGGTTAGGGCCCGCCACAACCGGAATGCGCTCGATCGAGAACTTCACATCTTCGGCGGTGAAATCCGATCCGTCATGGAACTTTACGCCCCTGCGCAGCTTGAACTCCCAGGTTGTGTCGTTGATCGCCTTCCAGCTTTCGGCGAGGCGCGGCTCCAATTCCAGCCCGTCGCCCGACCACACCAGCGTGTCGAACACGTGCTTCAGCGCCTCGGCATGCGTGCCGGTGGCGGTGAAATGCGGATCGATGGAATCCGGCCCGCCGCGCACCCCAATGGTGAGAGTCTGGGCAAAAGCCGATGTCGACAGCGCTGTCGCGCAGGCAAGTCCGAGCAGAATCTTGCGCATTGTTTGATCTCCCTCACAGCCGCAACATCGCCAGCTGCACTCCGACGGTGATTTCAGACCCAAGCACGCCAAACGTCAACGGATTTATCGCGATTGAGATTCAACAAACAGATTTCGCTGTTTCAGCAGAATTCGGTGGTCTTTGCTTGCATCGTGTCGCCGATCCAGCTTTGCTGGTCGGGACTTGGGGAGCACGTCGCATGCGCATCGCTGAAATGCACTGGAAGCAGGTGGAAAGCCATGCGGCCGGGGACGACCGTGCTGTCCTGCCCATCGGCTCGACAGAGCAGCATGCTTTCCTGAGCCTGTGCGTTGACGCGATTTTGGCGGACAAGATGGCGAACGACGCGGCCGAGCCACTCAACGTGCCGGTATTCCCGACAATCAACTACGGCCTGACACCCAATTTCGTCGAGTATCCCGGTACGGTGACATTGCAGATGTCGACGCTTTGCTCCGTCGTGACCGACGTCCTGGACGGAATTGCAAGATCGGGCTTTCGCCGCATCACCATCGTCAACGGCCTTGGCGGCAATTCGCCCGCCCATGGCGCGGTGCTGGAATGGCTCGGCCGAAACCCGGGCTGTCAGGTGAAATGGCACAACTGGTGGAACGCGCCCAAAACCTGGGCCAAGGTTCAGGCCATTGATCCGGTGGCGTCGCATGCGTCCTGGATGGAGAATTTTCCATGGACCCGTTTGCCCGGCGTGAAGCTGCCGAAGCGACAAAAACCGATGATGGACACGGCGATGTTTCAGCAACTCGATCCAGTGGCGAAAAAAAAGCTTCTGGGCGATGGCAATTATGGCGGCCTCTACCAGCGCAGCGACGAGGAAATGCTGGCACTCTGGAAGGTGGCCGTGGAAGAAACGCGCGCGATCATCAAAACGGGTTGGGCCAAGTAGCCCATGCTGGGATTTGTCATCCAGAGGATGTCACAGGCCATCGTCGTGATGCTGGTGATCTCGTTGCTGGTCTTCGTGGGTGTCTTTGCCATTGGCAATCCCATCGACGTTCTGATTTCGCCCGATGCTACTCAGCAGATCCGCGAGCAGACGATCCGCGCCTACGGACTCGATCAACCTTTGTGGAAGCAGTACTGGGACTTCCTGCGCAGGCTGCTGAGTGGCGATTTTGGCCGCTCTTTCATCTACAACATGCCGGTGCTGCAGCTGATCTTCTCGCGCCTGCCCGCCACGCTGGAGTTGACGATGGCGGCTGTTCTGGGGGCGACGTTGTTGGGCATTCCGCTGGGCATGTATGCGGGATACCGACCCGACAGCCTGTTTTCTAAGGCGATCATGGCGATCTCGGTTCTGGGCTTTTCGGTGCCCACATTCTGGATCGGGCTCGTGCTGATCTTCACCTTTGCGGTTCAACTGGGATGGCTGCCCGCAGGGAACCGCGGTGACACGGTGAACATCCTTGGCGTGGAGTGGAGTTTCCTGACGTGGAACGGTCTCACCCACCTGTTCCTGCCAGCACTCAACCTTTCGCTTTTCAAATTTGCGATGATGGTGCGTCTGGCGCGTGCGGGAACCCGTGAGACCATGCTGACCGATTCTGTGCGCTTCGCCCGCGCTGCCGGGGAAAGCGAGTGGACGATCCTGCGTCGACATGTACTGCGCCTCATCGCGATCCCTCTGGTCACAGTGTTCGGTCTTGAATTCGGTTCGACCCTGGCTTTCGCCGTCGTCACGGAAACCATCTTCTCGTGGCCGGGCATCGGCAAGTTGATCATCGACAGCATCTCTTCGCTCGATCGCCCGGTGATGGTCGCGTATCTGATGCTGGTCGCATTGCTGTTCATCATCATCAACCTGCTGGTCGATATCTCCTACGCGGCACTCGATCCGCGTTTGCGGACGAGGCAGACCGCATGATTACCGCATCGCCCCTCAGCCTGTTCTGGGACGAATTCAGGGACAACCGCGTAGCGGTGACTGCGCTGGCCGTCGTTCTGACTATCTTCGCGCTGGCTCTCGCCGCGCCGCTGATCTCACCGCAGAACCCCTACAACCTCGCGGAGCTTTCCCTGATCGATGCGCGCCGCCCTCCCGGCTATGTCGGCGCACGCGGCTATACTCATTGGCTGGGCACCGACGCGCAGGGGCGCGATCTGTTTTCGGCTATCCTCTACGGCCTGCGGATCTCGATCCAGATGGGCGTGGCGGCGGGCGTCATTGCGTTCAGCCTTGGTGCGACGCTGGGAGCGTTTGCTGCTTTCATCGGCGGGCGGACCGAGGCGCTAATCATGCGGATCATCGACCTTCAATTGTCGTTTCCGGCGATCCTGCTGGCACTCGTTCTGGCTGCCGTGCT
>JANMFA010000190.1:0-9722 GCA_031377545.1 Hyphomicrobiales bacterium
TGGCGGCGGCGATGTCCTGCTCAACGAGGAGCCGACGGTCGACGGTGTCCGCCGCATTGCCGCAGCCCATCGCCGCTTCGGCACGACGGGCCTTTTGCCAACGCTCATCACGGATCATCCAGACAAGCTCCGGCAGCTCGCCGCCATAGCGGATGAGGCCTTGGCCGTGCCCGGCGTTCTGGGCTTTCACCTTGAAGGGCCGCATCTGAATCTGGCCCGCAAGGGCATCCATCCGCCGCAGTTCATCCGGCCCATGACCGAGGAAGACAGGGTTCTGCTGATGGGGTTTGCCAGCCATGGCCGGTCGCTCATCACGCTGGCACCCGAACTGTGTCCCGGCGAGGTGATACAGGGGCTCGCAAGGGTGGGGCTGCGGGTCTCGGCCGGTCATACCGAAGCGGCGGCCGGCCAGATCACGGCTGCGGTGGATCGTGGCCTGACCTGCGTGACGCACCTCTTCAATGCCATGTCGCAGATGACGGCCCGCGAGCCGGGCGTTGTCGGAGCTGCCATGGCCGATGACCGGCTTTTCGCGGGCATCATCCCGGACGGCATTTGTGTCTCTCCGATGAATCTCAGGACAGCCTTCCGTGCCATCGGCCGCAACCGGCTGATGATCATCACCGACGCGATGCCAACCGCCGGTGGCAAGCGCAGTTTCTTCCATCTCCAGGGCCGCAAGATCACCCTCTGGGACGGCAGGCTGACCGATGAGGGGGGAACACTGGCCGGAGCGCATCTCACGATGAACGAAGCCGTGCGCAATGCGATGGCCATGATGGGTGCCAGCCTCGAGGATGCACTCGCCATGGCCACGTCCACCCCGGCGCGGTTCCTGGGGCTGGACGAAGAAATGGGGCGCATCCTTCCGCAGCGCAGGGCCGATCTGGTGGCGATCGATGCCGGCTTGGGCGTGCACGGCACATGGATCGGCGGCATGGCCTGATAGGTTTGCATGGCCTGATAGGTTTGCATGGCAGCCATCGTCGCGTTATGTTGCAATGCAACATGAAACAGGCCATGGTCTCCGTAAGTTGAAAAGGAAAACACCAATGGCGACAAAGAACCCTGATCTGAGCGGTCTGCTGCTGTCGCCGATGGTCGTCACGGCACGCATGCCCATCCTGTGGTACGAGGCGTTGAACCCCGATCCAAGCCGCCGCAACGAGACCAACCGCATGGTTGCCGAGAAGTTTGCAGCTGCACAGGAAGGCATGCTGGCGGCCCAGGTCGCGCTCGGCAAGGCAATCGCGGACACGACAGCGGCGATGTTCTTTGGCCGCGTGCCAACATCCACGCCCCGCAATACCGCCGAAGCCATGATGCAGGCGGGACTGGCACCTGCGGCGCGCCGCGTGAAGGCGAATGCGAAGCGGCTGGCAAAGCGCTGAAGCGTGCGGGCTCCGGCGGGGCCTTGTTCCTGACCGGCCTTCCGATATACCGGATGAACGGACGAGAGGCCCGGACATGAGCCAGTTTGCACTGACGGAAGACCAGATCACCATCCGCGACATGGCGCGCGAATTCGCAGCGGAGAAGCTCGCGCCACACGCTCTGGAATGGGACGAAAAACGCCATTTTCCGATGGATGTGATCCGCGAGTCGGCCGCACTTGGCATGGCGGGAATCTATGTCAGCGAAGCCTCTGGCGGCACTGGTCTGGGCCGCCTCGACGCTGCCTTGATCTTCGAGGCGCTGGCCGAGGGCTGTCCGGCGGTCTCGGCCTATCTGTCGATCCACAACATGGTGGCCTGGATGGTCGACCGTTTCGGCTCGACCGACCAGAAGGCAGCATTCCTGCCTGATCTGCTCAGCATGAAGCATTTCGGGGCCTATTGCCTCACCGAACCCGGATCGGGCTCCGACGCCGCCGCGCTGAAAACACGCGCGGTGCGCGACGGCGACCACTATGTGCTCAACGGCCAGAAGCAGTTTATCTCGGCTGCTGGTGCAGCGGATATCTATCTCGTCATGGTCCGGACAGGGGAAGACGGCCCCAAGGGAGTGTCCACGGTTCTTGTGTCGAAAGACACGCCGGGCCTTTCTTTTGGTGCCAACGAGAAGAAGATGGGCTGGAACGCCCAGCCGACCCGCGCAGTGATCTTTGACAACGCCCGCGTGCCGGTTGCCAATCGTCTGGGAGACGAGGGCATTGGCTTCAAGATTGCCATGTCCGGCCTCGACGGCGGACGCCTCAACATCGGGGCGTGCTCGCTTGGTGGCGCACAGTCCGCCCTCATGAAGGCGCTGGCCTATGCCAACGAGCGCAGGGCTTTCGGCAAGCGGCTGAACGAAATGCAGGTACTTCAGTTCAAGCTCGCCGACATGGCGACAGATCTCGAAGCAGCGCGCATTTTCCTCTACTCCGCCGCCTCAGCCTATGACCGGCAGGACCCTGAGACCACGATGCGCTGCGCCATGGCGAAGCGTGTCGCCACCCAGACCGGCTCCGCCATCGCCAACGAGGCACTGCAGATCCACGGTGGCTATGGCTATCTGCAGGACTATGGCATCGAAAAAATCGTGCGCGATCTGCGCGTGCACGAGATCCTCGAAGGCACGACAGAGATCATGAAGATGATCGTGGGGCGCCACATCATCAACGCCAACGGCGTGGGGCGATAGCGGGCGGATTCTCGCTACCGGTTCTTGCTACCGGTTCTTGCCCGGCACCCACAGCACATCCTTCGCACCCTTGTCGTTCACCCAGCGCGAGGCGACAAAAAGGAAGTCCGACAGCCGGTTGATGTATTTCATCGCGGCTGACCCCACCCGCTCGCCCGGCTGCGCCACCAGCTCGGTCATCAGGCGCTCGGCGCGCCGCGCGACGGTGCGGGAGAGATGCAGATATGCCGACGAGGGTGAGCCTCCCGGCAGCACGAAGGAACTCAGCGGTGCCAGATCGGCGTTGAGCAGATCGATCTCCCGTTCCAGCCGCTCGACCTGCTCCTGAACAATGCGCAGGGGCTCATAGGGGAGTGGCTCGCCGATATCAGGCGTGCACAGATCGGCGCCAAGATCGAACAGATCGTTCTGGATGCGGGCCAGCATGGCATCCAGCGCGGGATACGCCACAGCGGTGTGCAGACGCGCCATGCCGATGCAGGCATTCGCCTCATCCACCGTGCCAAATGATTCGACACGCAGGTCATATTTCGCAACCCGCTTGCCACTGCCAAGGCCCGTCGTGCCGTCATCGCCGGTGCGCGTGTAGATCTTGTTCAGCTTGACCATCGGCTATCCGCCCTTGAACCAGAGTGTCGCCATGATGAGCACGACAGCCACAAACTGCAGGACAACACGCCAGCGCATCAGCGTCTGCGACGTGTTGGGACTGCCACCGCGCAGCATGTTGACGAGGCCGAAAATCAGCACGATGGCGACTGCGCCAATCGCGACGGGGACAAACCAGGCCATGGAAACACTCATTCCGCTTCCTTAATCCGCCGACAGCGCGAACACCATGCCTGGCCCGCAGTTCCGCTGCGGCGTGATGACGCCATCATTCCCGGTGCAGCACACGATCAACCAGCAGGTTGGACCAGAAACCCGGCTTGAAATCCCGCTGCAGGGCATCAGGATCGTAATGGTGCTCCACCCATGTGAGGAACGGAATGTTCTTCGCCTCGCCCGTGTCGCGGTAGCACTCGAAGAACAGGTCGAGAATGCCGGTCTTCGACCAGTGGAAATGGCCATACTTCGCATGAAGCTGCTGCAGCGCTTCCGAAGCCGGTCGCCCAAGATGCACCAGCACATAGAGCGCAGCGACGAAACCGGCCCGGTCCGCACCCGATTTGCAATGAATCAGGGCGGGATAGGCCAGGGAATTGAAGAACGCGGGCGCGGACAGCAGCATGTCTTTCGACGGCACCTCACGCGATCGCGCCAGAAACTCGGTCAGGACCAGTCCGTTAGCTTCCGCCGCTTCCTTTTCCAGCGGCCAGGAGCCGTGCTCGCGCCCGCCGCGGAGATAAACCAGGCTTTTGCCGCCCTCCCTCGCGAAACGCGCAATCTGGTGGGGCCAGGGCTGTGCCGCCCGAAACAGCTTTCCATCAACGCTGTGCCTGTTCAGATAAAACAGCCGGAAAACACCATGATCCACGAAGATCATGCTCATCCACGCCCTGAACCGGTCCCAACCCCCGACAAGCGGGCGATCCCAGCGCGCGATGCGGGCCATGCGCGCGTGGTAGCGCTCGATATCGGGGCGGCGAAGCATGAGCGGGCGCTTAGCAGCGCCAGCGTGTCAGGGCAATCACGCGACGCGCCACTGCCGCAGCACCGTGGGCGCAACCAGGACAAACGCGACCATGGCCGCGCCCCATCCTGGTGCCAGCAGCAGCAGGGCCGCAGCCCCCAGCAACACCCGCTCCCACCCTGCCAGTACACTCCGGACATAGCCGGTCAGGGCTGCTGCCAGCGCAACAATGCCGAGCAGGCAGGTGAATGTGACCTCGAAGAAGGCCCACCAGGTAAAGTCCTTCGTGACGATCAGCATCGCGGGCTGATAGGCAAACGCAAACGGCACCAGCGCCTTCGCCATGCCCAGGCGGAATGCCGTGTTACCCGTCTTGAACGGGTCCGCTCCCGCCATGCTGGCCGCGGCATAGGCCGCCAGCGCCACCGGTGGCGTGATATCGGCCAGAACGCCGAAGTAGAACACGAAGAAATGCGCCACGATGGGCTCGCTGCCCAACTGGCTGAGCGCCGGAGCGGCCACCGTGACCATGATGATGTAGGTGGCAGTCGTGGGCACGCCGCAGCCCAGCAGGATGCAGACGATCGCGGTCATGATCAAGGTGAAAAACAGCGTCATGGCCTTCATGTCGAACAGGAAGGCAGGAATCACGTGACTGACCATCGCAGCCAGCGACCCGGCCGAACTGGTGACGATGTTGGAGATCTTGAAGCCGACCCCGGTCAGCGTGACGACACCAACGATGATGCCGACTGTCGCCGCCGCCGCACCCACCGCGATGGCGTATTTCGCGCCAACCACGAACGCATCCGCCACATCCAGCGCGATCTTCTTCCCGGTGGCATTCTTCAGGGTAAAGGCGGCACTGATGGCTGCGCAGCCGACAAACAGGACCAGCGTCACTGGCCCCGACATCAGGCCACCGGAAACCGCTGCAGCAATCATCGCGCCGCCCGTCGTCATCGCCACGACAGGGTTGCGGGCCGTCAGGCCAACGACGATGCACGACGTGATGCCCCAGAATGCCGCGAGATAGGGCGTGTAGCCCGAGAACAGCACGGCCAGCAGCACAAACAGCGGAATGGAGGTCGGCCAGTCCCGCCGCAGCACGTCGGCCACGCGCGGAATTTCATGCGGCTCCATGCCCCGCATGCCGTTCTTCTTCGCCTCGAAATGCACCTGGCAGAACACGCCGAAGAAATGCATGAACGCCGGCACGATCGCTGCCAGAATCACGGTCTGGTAGGGAACATTGAGATACTCCACCATCAGGAAGGCGGCCGCCCCCATGATCGGCGGAGTGATCTGCCCACCGGTCGAGGCCGTTGATTCGACCGCAGCGGCGAAATGGCGAGGATAGCCCAGCCGGATCATGGCCGGAATCGTCAGCGACCCCACCGTCACCGTGTTGGCGATGGACGAGCCGGAAATCATGCCGAACAGACCGGAGCCGAAGATCGAGACCTTGGCAGGCCCGCCGACAAAGCGACCGAAAGCGGCCGAGGCAAGGTCGATGAAAAACTTTCCAAGGCCGATGCGCGTCGCCAGAACCCCGAACAGCACATAGTGAAAGACATAGGTCGCGACCACACCCAGCGCGATGCCGAAGATGCCCTGGCTGGTCAGGTAGAGGTGATTGACCACCCCTTTCCAGGTGTTCCCGGGATGGACCAGAATGCCGGGAAAGCTCTGGCCATAGATCGCATAGAGCATGAGGGCGATCGCGATGATGGGCAGCGCCATCCCGACGGAACGCCTGGTCGCCTCCAGCAGCACCACGATCAGCAGTGTTCCCATGATCACGTCGATGGGCATCGGATTGCCGACACGAAATGCCAGATCCTCGAAGATGTAGGGCACGTACATGCTGCTCACCGCAGCCACGATGGCCAGCACCCAGTCGAGCAGCGGAATACCGAGTGGCCTGAATACCCCGGCGACAGGAGTCGCGGCATTCTGTTTCCGGCTGGCCGCGAAAACCAGGAAGATCAGGCCGAGCACGAAGGCCATGTGGATCCCACGATGGGTCGTCTCGCGCAGCAGCCCAAAGCCTGCGGTGTAATAGTGAAACAGCGACAGCGCCATCAGCAGCCCGGCAACAATCCATCCCGCTGTCGGCAGAAGCGGGCGGAACTGCATCTCGGGATCGAGTTCCGCTTCCAGCCTGGCCAGATCGGCGTGCGGGAGATCGGCGGGAGTGAGCGGTTGCGCGTGAGTCACGGGGCGGGTCGCTTTCAAAGTCTGGTCTCGGCAGAAGCAGCGTCGACGCTAACCCGAGTTCGCACGGGAAAGAAGCGAAGAGATATCCCTCTGGCGGACTTGCCCCCGAAAAGGTATTCTCCCTGCCATGTCTTTGCGACGCTTGATCACCCTTCTGGCGGTTGGCCTGTTCCTGCTGATGACCGGCGGTCCGACCGTTGACGCGCAGGATGGCGATGCCCTGCGCTTCTTCCAGCAGAACCCGTCGCGGCTTTTCCTGCGCAACCAGCCCGAGGTGAAGCGGCCATCCCCGCGCGTGGTTCGTCAGTCTCCCGAAGGCAGCCCTGCCCTGCGGCGCAGACCCGCGACAGACGGCGACGCTGCAATCCTGGCCGACAGGCCCGTGGTGCCGGCCACAACCTTCGTGCACGTCATTGGCGATTCACTGGCTGAACTGCTGGCTCAGGGCCTCAAGGAACAGTTGGCCGATACCAAACCCGAGGTTGGCGTTGTCAAGCGGGCGCGCTCCTCCTCCGGCCTTGTGCGCGAGGACTATCATGACTGGAACAAGGCGCTGAAGGAGCTTCTCGCGGGCACTGAGAAGACCGACATGCTCGTGATGATGCTGGGCTCCAATGACCGGCAGGCCTTGCGCGACGAGACGGGAAGCCATGAATTCGCAACGGAACGTTGGCGCGAGATCTATCTGAAGCGCCTCGATGACCTGATCGCGCCTGTGCGTGAAAAGCGCATTCCCTTCGTGATCGTCGGCATGCCGATCATGCAGGCACAGCGGCTGTCTGCCGACATGCTGGTACTCAACACGATCTTTCGCGAACGCATTGCCCGCAACGGCGCTGTCTATGTCGATATCTGGGATGCCTTTGCTACCGAGCAGGGCCAGTACACCGCAAGCGGACCGGATGTGAGCGGCGAGATCGTAAGACTGCGCACCAGCGACGGCATCCATTTCACGAAGGCGGGACTTCGCAAGCTCGGGTTCTTCGTAGGCAAGGAGGTCAGCCTGCAACTGGGTCGCGAACAGCCAGCTGTCGAGGTTGCAGCCCTGCCCTCGGACCTTTCCGAGCAGATCCGGCGCGATGCACCCGGTCTGGTGCCCCAAAGTCTCCAGTCCGCCGTCCTGCTGCCTGCTGAATTGCCAGCACTTCCGGTCATCAGCGTCAGGCCTCTCGCCGGTCCGACGCTGGAATTGACCGGCGTGCCCCAGTCGCCGGGCGGCCGGATTCTCAATGGCAGGATCACCATGCCAACGAACGAGATGTCCATCCTTGTCGAGCAGGCACTGGCCTATGGCCGGACGCCTCCAGCCAAGGCGGGGCGAGCAGATGACTTCTCCTGGCCGCGCCCGCAGACACGCCAGAACTGAGCCGTGCTAAACCTGATCAGCGCGGCAACACCGTTTCGCCCATGAGGAACTCGTCCACCGCACGCGCCGCCTGACGCCCCTCACGGATCGCCCAGACCACAAGTGACTGCCCGCGCCGCATGTCGCCCGCGACAAACACCTTTTCCGCCGAGGTCTTGTAGTCACGATCCGTTGCCTTGACGTTGCCACGGCCATCCGTGCCCACGCCCAGTTCCTGCACCATGCCCTCATGCACGGGCTGGATGAAGCCCATGGCGAGCAGCACGAGATCGGCCTGCAGTTCGAATTCAGTGCCGGGAACGGGCTTGAAATCACTGCCAGACTGGGCGCAGATCAGCTTCTTGACCTGCCCCTTGCCGTCACCCTCCAGGCGGACGGTGGCCACGGCAAACTGCCGTTCCGCGCCCTCCTGATGCGAGGACGACGTGCGCAGCTTCAGCGGCCAGTTCGGCCAGCTCAGCGCCTTGTTTTCCTTTTCCGGCGGCTGCGACATGATCTCGAGCTGCGTCACCGACAATGCGCCCTGGCGCACTGACGTGCCGATGCAATCAGACCCTGTATCGCCGCCACCGATGACGACGACGTGCTTGCCCCCAGCCAGGATCGGCTCCGCCGTCACACCTTCGTTGGAAACACGGCGGTTCTGCTGCGGCAGAAAATCCATGGCAAAATGCACACCGTGAAGATCACGTCCCGGGATCGGCAGATCGCGGGGCTTTTCCGCACCGCCGGTCATGATCAATGCATCATGCTTGTCCGCCAGTTCCTTGGCCGAGACATCAATGCCGACATTGGTATTGTAGTGGAAGGTGACGCCCTCGGCTTCCATCTGCTCCACGCGGCGATCAACCTGGCTCTTCTCCATCTTGAAGTCGGGAATGCCATAGCGCAGCAGGCCACCGGCCCGCGCAGCCCTCTCGTAGAGATGCACGTCATGGCCGACCCGTGCCAGCTGCTGGGCCGCGGCAAGACCAGCGGGGCCTGAGCCGATGACGGCAACAGTCTTGCCCGTCTTGTGCTTTGGCACCTCCGGCTTCACCCAGCCCATCTCCCAGCCCTTGTCGATGATCGCGCACTCGATCGACTTGATGGTGACGGGCGTGTCCTCGATGTTCAGCGTGCAGGCGGCTTCGCAAGGTGCGGGACAGACGCGGCCGGTAAATTCCGGGAAATTGTTGGTGGAATGGAGGTTGCGGAGCGCCTCCTCCCAGTCGTCCTGATAGACAAGGTCGTTCCAGTCCGGGATCTGGTTGTTGACCGGGCAGCCGTTGTGACAGAATGGAATGCCGCAGTTCATGCAGCGGGACGCCTGGTCCTTCACCGTGTCCGAGGACAGCGGCAGGACGAACTCCTTGTAGTGCCGGATGCGATCCGACGCGGGAGCATATTTCCGGTCCTGCCGGTCGATTTCGAGAAAGCCTGTGACCTTGCCCATTTTACTCTCCAATCACTCCGCCGCCATCAGCCGCTGTTCCGCTTCCATCTCTTTCAGCGCCCGGCGATACTCCACCGGCATCACCTTGACGAATTTACTGCGATAATCCGCCCAGTTGTCGAGGATATGCTTGGCCCGTGCCGAGCCGGTGTATGTCAGGTGGTTGGTGATGAGGCTCACCAGCCGGTCCTCGTCGTGGCTGCCCATGTTGCTCATGATATCGATGCGACCTTTGGTCTCCATGTCGCCACCGTGGTGATAGAGGTTGCGCGACAGCTCCTCCTCTTCCTCCACCGGCTCCAGATCGACCATCGACAGGTTGCAGCGCTTGCGGAACGAGTTGTCCTCATCCAGCACATAGGCGATGCCGCCGCTCATGCCGGCCGCGAAGTTGCGCCCGGTCTGGCCCAGCACCACGACAACGCCGCCCGTCATGTACTCGCAGCCGTGATCGCCCGTGCCCTCGACCACCGCGATGGCACCGGAGTTGCGCACCGCGAAGC
>JANMFA010000236.1:0-7200 GCA_031377545.1 Hyphomicrobiales bacterium
GCATTCGTCGATGACGACGAGATCGGCCTTCTTCACATCGGACTGGCGGTTGATGGAAAAGCTCGGCTCGCCCGTGTCATCCTCGGTCTGCGAACGGTAGATCATGGAGTGGATGGTGGAGGCCTCGTTGCAGCCCTTGGCCCGCAGCATCATGGCGGCCTTGCCGGTGAACGCCGCAAACTTGACCTCGCCGTCGACATTTTCCGCGATGTGGCGGGCGAGCGTCGTCTTGCCCGTGCCGGCATAGCCGAACAGTCGGAACAGCTGCGGAGCCTTGCCCGTTTTGGCGGCTTTCAGCCAGCGGCTGACAGCGAGCAGTGCGGCGTCCTGCTGGGGCGAGAAATCGGTCATTTGCGACCGGCATAGCTGAGTCGCAGACGAGGAACAGCCCGCGTGATGTCCAGCCAGCAAAAAACCCGGCCAAACGACCGGGTTTCCGCAGAATGGTTATGGCCGCCGATCAGAACTTGTAGGCGATACCGGCCTGTACCGTGTGCGTCTTCAGGCTGGTCCGCACACCAACGGCGTCGAAGGTTCCCGGGAATATCGTGAAGCCCTTGTTGCCGAAATCAGCGTAGCGATAGTCGATGCGTCCAAGCCAGTTGCCCCAGAGCCGGGCTTCAACACCGGCACCGACCGTCCAGCCCACACGTGTGTCGGACTCGGTTTGTGCACGATCGGCCACGCACCAGCCCGGTGTCGCAAAGGCGCAAGAGGCGCTGTACTTCACCTGCTGGAAGGCCACACCGCCCGTGCCGTAGAGCATCACAGTCGGCATCACGAGAAAGCCGAGGCGACCACGGATCGCGCCATTCCAGCCGAGTTCCGACGTCGTGGCGTCAACTGAACCAGCGGGATAAGGGCCGATGAAGGTTCCGGGAATACCGTAGATCGTCTTCTTGCCGCCAAAGGAACCGCCGATATCCGCTTCCAGACCGGCCACGAAGCTCTGGTTAATCTGGTAATTGTACCCGACAAAGCCGGTTAGCTGAAAACCAGTCTTGTTGAAGCTTGCGGGATTGTCGTTGTTGCCAGGTGCGCCGAGCACACCTGCCGGGTTGATGGCGATACCCGTCGTGTTCCATGTGTTATCGCTGAATTGCGCGCCACCGGCGACGCCGAGATAGAAACCGGTCCAGCTGAAAGCCGGTGTTGCCACGAACACTGGCGCAACTGTCTTGCGCGGGAGATCGGCAGCGAGTGTCGCGGTTGAGAGAAGAGAAACAGCGGCCGCGGCCGCAGCAAGCCATATCTTGGTCATCTGACGCCCCAAAAACATAGAGTTGGAGGAGCCTTCTTTGTGAAGGACTTGTTGATGGCCACCTTTTTGCCACATGCTGCGACGGAGGGAAATGATAAAAAAATGCAACACTTTCGAGGGTGTCCAAAAAGGTTGACGAATCCTTGCTGCGGCACACAACCTACAATCTGAACAGCTTCGCCGCATTCTCTCCCAGGATCATGCGTCGCTCATCCGCTTTCGGCACCATCTTCTCGAAGAAGGCCTTCTGGTTTGCATAGGTCGCGGTTTTTTCGAACGCGGTGTGTGGCCAGTCACTGCCGAAGAGCAGACGATCCAGACCCAGTGAATCGCGCAGCATTGGATAGGCCGCCAGTGCACCTGTCTCGCCAGCCCCGTCCTTGCCGTTGCGGTAGGCCGCCGATACCTTGACCCACAGGCGCTTGGTCGTGCCCTGTTTCAGCAGATACTCGAAGCCCGGATCCTTGACGCCCAGCGCGCCGTCGAAGCGGCCGAAGTGATCGACAACGACATTGACGCCTGCCTTCAGCAATGGCCCGATGATGCCTTCCAGATCCTTGGCCTCGCGGTGAATTTCCACCTGCCAGCCAAGAGCGGCCACGCGCTTCAGGTGCTCGGGCCAGGGATCGGCGGTGAAATCGGGGATCGGGCGGCCCACAAGGTTCAGACGGACGCCGACGATGCCTGCCGTGTCGAGCGCCTTCATGTCGGTGTAGAACATAGACGGCTCGACAACTGCGACGCCCTTCAGGCGTCCCTTCGATTGCCTGATGCCGTCCAGGATGAAGCTGTTGTCGGTGCCCAGAAAGCTGATCTGCACCAGCACGCCATGGGTCATGCCGTTGGCATCGAGCTGCTTGAGATAATCCTCGACCGGCGCGTCGTAGTCAGAGGTGTAGCGCGCACCCGGTGCCAATGGCAGACCGCGCCTGAAGATATGGGCGTGCGTGTCGATGGTTTTGGCCGGGGCCTGCGCCTGGAGAAGGGCGGGTGTGGCAACAAGGGCGGTCGCGCCCAGAATGGCGGATCGGCGGGTGATCATCGGAATGCCTCGCAATGCACGAACTGCTGCTGCGCAAGGTATAGAGCCAGTGAACCGCGGCTATCAAGACCGCCCTGCCGACCGGTGTTCAGCCGGCATGCCCTTCGATCAACGGCTTCTGGCGTACCAACTCGCGGCCCATGAAGTCGATGAAGGCGCGGACGCGGGCCGAGTTCTTCAGGTCGGGATGGGTGAGAAGCCACAACGAGGAATCAAACACCATGGGCGAGCGCAGAAGGCGTGAAAGGCCTGGCGTCCGGTCGCCGATGAAGCAGGGCACGAAACCGATGCCCAGGCCTGCCTCGATGGCCTGGGACAGGCCGAGCACCGTATTCAGCTTGTAGAAGATCTTCGAAGGTCCCACGGCTCGCGCCATCCAGCGGGCCGGGCCGATGTTGCCGATGGCATCGCCGAAGCCGATCCAGGTCTGGTCGGCGAGATCGCCCGGGTCATCGGTTGGCTCGATGGTGCAGCCCTTGCTGCCATAGACCGACCAGGCGATGGATGCGATGCGACGGCCAACCAGCGTTTCAGGCGGTTCCGCCGTGGCGCGGATCGCCACATCGGCATCGCGCCGGGAGAGATTCAGCGCCCGGTTGTCGATCACAACATCCAGCTTGATCTCGGGATACTGTCGGCAGAACGCGCCGAACAGCGGGGTTGCCAGATGGGCCACGAGGGAGTCGTTTGTGGTGACCCGCAATTCGCCCGACGGTTTCACATCGCGGCCGGCGACACGTCGCTCGAATTCTGTGATGTCGTCGAACATGCGTGTCGCGAGCATCACCATTTCCTCGCCTGCAGGTGTGGGTACATAGCCGGTGCGGGCGCGTTCAAACAGGCGGCTCCCGAGTTCCTGCTCAAGGGCGTTCAGGCGACGGAATACAGTGGAGTGATTGAGCGCCAGCACATCGCCCGCACCCGCGAGCGAACCCGTCTCGGCAATTGCCTTGACCAACCGAAACTCGTCCCAGGAAATATTCTGCATGGTCAACTACACTACACGGGTGACGGGACGGGCAAAACCAAAGGTTGAATTCTGCCTTGAGGATCTATGAACGGTTCTGGAGAATTGGCCGGGGCGCGCAGGCGCGGGTGAGACGGTCATTGATCGCTTCGCCCAGGCCATCTGCAGGAATGGGAACCACGGCAATTGTGGCAGGACAAAGTGCATCAAGCTCTCGAAGGGATGAAAACAACCGTGCTGCAGCTTGCCGCAGATTTCCGGACGGGGAAAGGTTTATGATCGGACGATTTGCAGGTAATTCTGGCAAAACTGTGGCACCAAATGCAAGAATGGCGTCTTGAGGGGCAAAATTAGTTGTATTCATCTGCATTGGCGCAAGCGGTGCGTAATGTGATTCGAGCATGCCGGGCGCCCTCAGAATTGGATCAAACGGTACATTGTCCAGTCCCCGTCCGAGAGCGCGTTCGACAGCATCGCGAGTCAGGCCCCCGGGGCGCAACAGCGTTACTTTTCCATCGATGCAGCTGACAATGGTCGATTCCAGGCCGATGTCGCAGGGACCACCGTCCACAACCAGCGCGATCTTCTTTCCGAGGTCGCGGGCGACATCGGTGGCGGTCGTCGGGCTGATCCGCCCCGAGAGATTGGCGGAAGGGGCGGCAATGGGGCGGCCAACCGCCGCCAGTAGCGCCCGCGCAATCGGATGGGCCGGAACCCTGATCGCAATCGTATCGAGACCGGCGCGGGCAAGGTCCGAAACAGGTGACGACGGGTGGAACGGCACCACCAGCGTCAGTGGCCCCGGCCAGAACGCCTCGGCCAGCCGCAGGGCATCCGCTTCAAAAATTCCATGCTCCAGTGCCTGCTGAAGGCTGGCAACATGGCTGATCAGGGGGTTGAAGGACGGACGCCCCTTGGCCTCGAAGATCGCAGCGATAGCTTCGCCCTGCGTGGCATCGGCAGCAAGTCCATAGACCGTTTCCGTCGGCATGCCGATTAGGTCACCGGCCAGCAGAAATGCCGCCGCCACAGCAAGATCCGCAGGCGTGATGCCGGTGATGCGACCGCGTTCAGAGCCATTGGTCTGATCAAAAATGCGTGACATTGGTTTATATATGAACTAACGGATATTCCCGTTGCCCAGCGCGGTAGGTGAGGCTAGCGTCGAGCGTCAAGCACAAAGACGAGAGCAATGTCAGTAGGATCGGGAGGGAAATCATGAGCTATACCGCGCCTGTCAAGGATATCGCCTTCATGATGCGCCATGTCGCCGGTCTGGCGCGAGGCCAGGCGGACGGACTCTATCATGATCTTGACGACGAAACAGCGATTGCCATTCTCGAGGAAGCGGGCCGGTTTGCCGAGGAACGTCTCGCTCCGTTGAACTGGCCGGGAGACCGTGCGGGCGCACGCCTCGAAAACGGCGGTGTGAAGACCGCACCGGGCTGGAAAGAAGCCTATACTGACTGGGCGGCCTCCGGCTGGCTGGCGCTTCCGGCGAAGGAACAATTTGGAGGCCAAGGCCTGCCGATTCTGCTGAACTCGGCCTGCACAGAAATCTGGAATGCCGCAAATCTGGCCTTTGCGCTCAACCCGCTGCTGACGATGGGAGCGATAGAAGCCCTGACAGCGCACGGGTCGAAGGACCTCCAGGATCGCTATCTTGCCAGGCTCGTCTCGGGCGAATGGACAGGCACGATGAACCTGACGGAACCGCAGGCCGGTTCGGATCTGGCTGCCTTGCGCTCCAAGGCAGATCCTGTGGGTGATGGCAGCTATCGCATCACCGGCCAGAAGATCTTCATCACCTACGGCGATCACGACATGACGGACAATATTCTCCATCTCGTGCTGGCCCGCCTGCCCGATGCCCCGGCGGGCACACGCGGCATCTCGCTGTTTCTGGTGCCCAAGGTCCTGCCGGACGGTACCGTCAACGACGTCCGCTGCCACTCCATCGAGCACAAGCTGGGCATCCACGCCTCGCCGACCTGCACGATGGTCTTTGGCGACAAGGGTGGAGCGATCGGCTGGTTGATCGGCGAGGAGAACAAGGGCCTGGCCTGCATGTTCACGATGATGAACAACGCAAGGCTGGGCGTGGCACTCCAGGGCGTTGCAATTGCGGACCGCGCCTATCAGGGAGCCTTGAAATACGCGCAGGATCGGCGGCAGGGCAAGGCTCCCGGCAGCACTGCGCAGGGCATGAGCCCGATCATCGAACATCCCGATGTCAAGCGGATGCTGATCGACATGCGGACAAAGACTGCGGCTGCGCGGGCCATCTGCTATGTCACGGCGGCGGCACTTGACCGCTACCACCGCGAGACCGACCCCGCGAAGAAGACGGCAGCGCATGAAGAGGCGTCGCTGCTGACACCGGTCGCCAAGGCTTTCGGTACCGATGTCGGAATCGAGGTGGCATCGACCGGCGTGCAAATCCACGGCGGCATGGGATTTGTCGAGGAAACAGGTGCCGCCCAGCACTACCGCGATGCCCGTATTCTGGCGATCTACGAGGGCACCAACGGCATCCAGTCCATTGATCTTGTCATGCGCAAGCTGCCTCTGGCAGGTGGCGATACTGTCAGGGCTTCCATCGCGCGCTACAGAAATGCAGCCGAGAATGTGGCGAAACTGAACGATCCGGCGTTCGGCAAATCGGGACAACGGCTGCGTGAAGCGGTGGACAGTCTGGAGCGCACGACCGAGTGGATGCTGAAGACTCTCGCGGACTCTCCGGCGGAAGCGATGGCGGGCGCCACGCCTT
Source organism: Hyphomicrobiales bacterium (assembly GCA_031377545.1). Classification (GTDB taxonomy): domain Bacteria; phylum Pseudomonadota; class Alphaproteobacteria; order Rhizobiales; family Beijerinckiaceae; genus JADCCX01. The sequence continues at coordinate 6,041 of JANMFA010000236.1, forward strand.
ATCTCCGGCTGTTTGGCCTTGCGGCTGGCGGAGCCTATCTCGCAGAGGCAGCACTGGCCGCGCGTGAGGCCTTGCAGGCGGGGGAAACCGATCCCGCCCATGGCCGACGTATCCGTGATTGTCGCTTTTTCGCCGAAAATTCGGCCTCCATCGCACAAGGGATCGAGCATGCCGTCGTCGACGGCGCGGCGGCGGTCAATGGTGCCTATATCGACGCGGCAGAGTGACCAGCATGACCGAACACATCGAAATCATCCGTCGTGACGGCGTGCTGGCGATCCGCATGAACCGGCCCGACAAGAAAAACGCGCTGACATCGCGCATGTATAGTGCAATGTCGGAGGCTTTGCTGGAGGCCAATGGCGAAAGTGCGGTCGGGGCCATCCTGTTCCTCGGCCTGCCCGGTGTTTTTTCCGCTGGCAATGACCTCAAGGATTTCGCGGGCTTCGCGGCCAGTGGCAATCTGGGGCAGGAGGTGCTGTCCTTCCTGCGGGCGCTGACGATCTCGGAGAAGCCACTTGTTGCTGCCGTCGATGGTCTGGCCGTCGGTGTCGGAACCACCATGCTGCTCCATTGCGACCATGTGCTGCTGAGTGAGCGGGCCAAGCTCTCGACGCCGTTCGTCAATCTGGCGCTTGTGCCGGAGGCCGCGTCCAGCCTGCTGGCGCCACGCATCATGGGTCATGCGCGGGCCTTCGAGTTGCTAGTGATGGGCCGACCGTTCAGTCCGGACCAATCCGTCGCGGCCGGAATCGCCAACGCTGTCGTCGCCTCCGATCAGATCGAAGCCGCCGGCTTTGCCGCCGCTGCCGAAATCGCCTCCAAACCGCGCGAGGCCGTCAGGCTGTCGCGGCAGCTGATCAAGGGCTCGCCGGACGAGATCCTGCAGCGCATCGATGAAGAGGCGCTGATGTTTGCCCAGCGCCTGCGCTCGACTGAAGCCCAGAAGGCCTTCATGGCCTTCCTCAACAAGACGGGATGAGACAATGACCGCAACCCTCAAAGGCAAGACGCTCTTCATCACCGGCGCCTCTCGCGGCATCGGGCTCGCCATCGGCCTGCGTGCGGCGCGGGACGGTGCCAATGTCGTCGTCGCCGCCAAGACGACAGAGCCCCATCCCAAGCTGGAGGGCACGATCTACTCCGCCGCAGAAGCCATC